>CAILNN010000039.1 GCA_903835555.1 uncultured Verrucomicrobiota bacterium | reverse complement strand
GTGTCCATGGCATCACCCTTGGTTCCTGGGGTGGAGATCAGGAACCGGCGCGAGTTCCAAAAGGACCGGGTTCGTTTGAGGACCATTTCCAACCGGCCTGGTGGGTAGTTCCGCACCTCATCGCAGAACAGCCAGCGGATCGGTTTGGACTGAAGTCGGGCCTTGGATCCCGCACAAGCGCAATAGAACCCCATTCCGTCGAAGGTGAAGCCGGTCAGGGTTGGTTCGCCCATCCTTGCTTTGACGGGTCGGCAGTTCTCAAAGGTCGGGGTAAGCCGATCCCGGACAAAGTCCCGGAGTTCATCTTTCGTGGATGTCACCCACAATCCCGGGCCGGGGTCTTCGCTGATGGCCCAGCAGGCGCAACAAATCACCGTTTGAGTCTTGGATGACTGGGCTGCGCACTGGACCGCGATGTCCCGGATGGCGTTGTTCGAGAAGTCCTCCATGACCGCCCGAACCCAAGGCGAGGAGTCCGACCGCCAGCGCCCCGGCATGGGAGAGGATTCGTCAACCTGGACGAATTCCTCGCACCACTGCCACGGGGGCCGTCGGTCCGAGGGTTTACAGGCCGCGCAGAACGCTGTCGTCAGGGGATGTTGTGTCGTCGCCACATATAGGGTGGGACGTTCAGGGCACACGGAAAGAATTATCGCAAATAACCCCGAAAGGCTCCTTTCGCGTCGCGGCGTCTCGAAGTCGCGAAATATTCTGTCCCCATTCCCGCGCACCGTAAATGTACAGGTAGGATGTTGAACGATGACATGAAATTGCTGCGGGACTACGCCGCGAACCAGAGTGAAGAGGCGTTTGCCGCCCTCGTCGCCCGGCACGTGAATCTCGTCCACTCGGTTGCCCTTCGACTCGTCAGCGATTCACATCTTGCTGAAGAGATCACCCAGTCCGTTTTCATCCTCTTGGCGCGCAAGGCCGCCGAACTTGACCCTAAAACCATCCTGGCTGGCTGGCTCTGCCGGACCGCTCGTTACGTTTCCGCGAATATGCTCACCATTCAGCGTCGGCGGCTCGCCCGCGAAACGCAGGCCGTCCTGCAACAAGACCTGGAGGCCACGCGGGAAGAAGACTGGAAGGTCCTTGGCCCGGTATTGGACGATGCCTTGTCGGAGTTGGGGGAGACGGATCATAACGCCATTGTTTTGCGCTTCTTCGAAGGCCGCAGCTTTTATGATATTGGGACGGCTCTGGGTGCGAGCGAAGGAGCCGCGAAGAAACGTGTTGGCCGAGCGCTCGAAAGACTACGAGTTCGCTTTAAAAAGCGAGGAATTGCCTTCTCGGCCGCCGCGATTGCGCACGCCGTCTCCGCCCATTCGGTTCAAGCAGCGCCCCTTGGCCTGGCGGCGTCGGTCACCAAGGCCGCGATCCACGGAACGGTGGCAACTTCCGCAATTTCACCCCTGCTCACAACAACTCTAAAAAGCACAACTCATAAACTTATGGCCTTAACAAATCTAAAGACAGCCGCTATCTGCGGCGGTGTCGTCCTCCTTCTTGCCGGCGGCTCCATCATCGTTTCCCAAGGCATCCAAGCGCCCCCGCACACCCCGAATCTGGCCGCTCCGGGATTAAACCCAGCATCGGCGGATTACACGACTCCCGAGTCTGCGTTTAAATCCGCAGTCGATGCAATGAGCGCCGGAAACTGGCGGAGGCTCCAATCTTCGCTCACATCGGAGCAGCTCGACCGGATAAAGAAGAAGTTCGAAGGGCAGACCGAAGCCGAGATCAAGTCGTATCTCCTCAAGGGCGGCGCAATGATGGCTTCATACCAGATAATCCAGCGGGAGGTGATATCCGATGAGGAGGTGCGTCTTCTCGTGGAAGTCCAGCCATCCCCGGAACATGACCACATCGGACATGACCTACAGGTAATGAAGAAGTCTCGTAACGAGTGGAAATGGGGTGGCAAGTGGGGCGTCGATGTCAAATAGCGATTCTGGATTGCTTATGACTTCGGATCGTAGGACCAATGCGCCCGGCTTCACCCTTATTGAGCTTTTGGTTGTCATTGCTATTGTCGCGATCCTCTCAGCCCTTGTCCTGCCGGTGATCGGGCGGGCACGCGGAAGGGCCAGGCAAACCGTCTGTGAGACCAACTTGAAGCAGGTTGACCTGGCGATCATCTTGTATACGGGCGATTTCTCGGACTCGTTGCCAGTCTTGCCTGATCCCAATCCGTTCCCCAACGGGGTTGGCGCCTATTACAAACAGCTCGTTAAGGGTTACTTGGGTTTGGGAGGGCCAAGTTCGCCCCAGGAAAAGGTCTTTGTTTGCCCCAGCGACACGAACTACTGCACTCAACTCCGGCACGCTTTCGTCAGTTACGTCTTTAATGGATACGAAGTGGACCCGGGGCAATTGCCCCGAATTACCGGTCGCCCGCTCCCGGCGCTCGCCGGACCTTCGAAAGCCGTTCTTGTCGGCGAGGCTGTCGCTTATTTCGGCGGGTCCTGGCACCCCGTCGTGCAAATGCCCTATCGTGGCGCAAAGGCCGTCATAGGATTCGCGGATGGGCATGTCGGACGGACGAGAATCTTTTGGGACGGACTTCCGAACTCCCCGCCTGCCAACTATGAGCCGCCGGACGGCTTCGATTACCGATGGGACGGAGAGTGAGCGGTCCCCATCGGACTCAACCCTACCCCCTCCCGCACACCGTACACCTCCACCGGTCCGGCCCAGCGCCGAACAGCATCCGCCAAAAGATAATCAGGAGGAGGACTGCCCCCCAACACCCGCAGGTGGCACACAAAAAGACCCGGCCAGATGTCCAGCCGGGCTCGAATTCAGTAAGCACTACCGCCGCTTCGGTACCAACTCAAACACCCGCTGGTAGAGTCGAACCCGTCCGGTGATCCGGCGGGTGATCTTCATTGCCTGCACTTCAGCCAATTTGAAGGTTGCGGCGAGTTCTTTGGCAATGGTTGCTGGGTCCTTGCCCTCGAGGAATAGACAGGCCGCCAGTCCGCCCTTGGTCTGACGGAGTTCTGGTAGGGTGCTCGGGAGTCGGTCGGTCGGCTCGGGGTCGATATCGGCCTTGGGTGCTTTCCGAGGTTTCGCGGGTTCCGGAGTCTTTACCGCGGTTTTGGGCTTCGACACCTTTGGCGTGGAGCCCCGCGGGGCTGCGCCTGATCTCGATTTGGGTAGGGTAGGAGTGGGGGTGGCTGTGACTGCTGCTTCAGGACTGGGGAGGGTGCCATCAATGGTTTTCATATCCTTTTGTGAGTGCGGTTTATCCGCGGTTTACGAGAGCCTCATTAGGGTGAGGTGGCAGAGAGGTCCAAGGGTTCTCATGGGAAAGTCAGACCTTTGCTTTCATTTGACGCTGCCGCAGACAGTGCAAACCCATTTACTACCTCCCGCCCCGAACAACATCCGCCAAAGGATGACCAAGACGAGGACAAAGCCCCAACACCCGCAGGTGCAAAGGGTCAGGGTCAGATGTTTGACCCAGTGGATCCGATGCCGGTTGGCAGCGTGGATGGTCGGGCGGTTGCAGTGAGGACAAGGGAACAGTTTGTTTTCAACGACGAGCATAAGGGATGGGGTTAGTTCAGGCTGGTGGACTTTTTTGCTCTGGAACCCCCTTGTTACCCGTCACCCAAGCCGGGGACGCCTCCCTCAAGACCGCAGCGGTTAAATCAACGGGTTCATTCAATCGACGGGCGGCTTCGAGGGCACCGCGCTTGTAGAGGCAAACGCAGATCAACTGGTCGTGGGCATCTTTGACCGCCCAATAGCGGGTCTTGCCGTACTTGCTGACGGTAACACGGGGCTCCATGCAGCGAGCCTCGTAAGCGGTCTGCCGCCCCTCGGTACAGGGCGAATCAGTT
>CAILNN010000038.1 GCA_903835555.1 uncultured Verrucomicrobiota bacterium | reverse complement strand
ATGGCCTCGGGAAAATCCGCCCAATTCCGCAAGCAGATGGAAGCCTACCAAGCAGCCCCGAGGACTTACCGCCAGCGAGCCTATCTCACCAGCGTCGCCGCTGCCATTGGCGGGAGTCGGAAATTGGTGGTCGGTCCCACCAACACCCACGACGTCGTCATCCTGAATCTCGAAGACAAGCTGCGGCCGGATATTACGGATGTTGTCATCGAAAACCCGGACAAAAAGAAGTGACGGTGGGTTTCCTGTCTTTCAAGAGCCGGATTTCCCGTCCAATCGACCATTTTTGATTTTGAGCGCATGAAGAAGAACAAGTCCTCCCTATTTATCGGATTGGCCCTGCTGCTGTTGTTCATCGCAGTGCTGTTCACGTACCAGGTCCGAACCACCGAAGTCGCTGTTGTGACGACCTTCGGGAGCTATTCGCTCACCCGCGAACAGCCCGGCCTGTACTTCCGGTTTCCCCGGCCCATCCAGGAAGTTCATCGCTTTGACAATCGCCTGCGAAACTTCGAGCGGAAGTTTGAGCAGACCACCACCAAGGATGCCAAGAACCTCCTGATCTCCGTCTATACCGGTTGGCGCGTCAGTGATCCGAAAATCTTTCTCGAGCGGTTTAATGGCGATCCCGTCCGTGCCGAGCAAGCCCTCGAAAACTTGGTCCGTAATTCCAAGAACGCCGTGCTGGGGAGTTACAACTTTTCCGACTTGGTTTCTCCCGACCCCAAGCAGGTGAAATTTGACGAAATTGAAGCAGCGATGCTGACTGGGGTAAAGGACGCAGCACTAAAAACCTATGGCCTCGCCGTCGAAGTTGTGGGCATCAAGCAGCTCGGACTTCCCGAGTCCATCACCACCAAAGTCTTCGAGCGTATGAAGGCTGAGCGGGATCAACTGGTGAAACGCTACCTTGGGGAAGGGGAGGCCGCCGCCATTACCATTCGTAGCGAGGCAGACCGCACCCGGCGCGAACTCCTCGCCAAAGCGGAGGCTGATGCTCTGCGCGTTGTTGGCGAGGCGGATGCCGCTGCTTCCCGCGATTACACCGTTTTTGAACAACAACCGGAGTTGGCCAAGTTTCTTCTCCAAATTGGGGCTTTTCGGGAGGTCTTGACCAACCGCACCACCTTGATCCTGGATGCCGATATGTCGCCGCTGAATCTTCTCCGAGGCGACAAGGCAATCGAGGGTACCAACAAGTAAGGCTAAAGACCATGGCCGACCTTTTTTCGCCATCTCCCGGTATTCGGGTCTCGCCCCGTCCAACTGGATCAGACGACGCCTCCAGTCAGGCTCTGGCTGAGGCCTTAAGCAGCAGCATGGTTCTGCTGCGCGTGCTCGTTGTTGCACTCGTGCTTGCCTTCGTTTTCTCCTGCGTTTTTACGGTGAAGCCCAACGAGGCGGCGATCGTTCTTCGCTTTGGACGCCCCCGCGGGGTTGGGGATGAGGCCATCCTCAAGCAGGGGTTGCACTGGGCTCTGCCCCGACCCATCGACGAGATCGTCAAGATTCCCATCGGTGAGTCGCTCGTCGTTCGCTCGTCCATTGCTTGGTATCAGATTGATCCTGCTCTGGAGGTGGCCGGAAAACTTCCCGATGCTACCTCCAGCCTACGCCCCGGTGTCGATGGCCATGTCCTGACCAGCGATGGCAACTTGCTTCATGTCCGCGCTGCCATGAAGTATCGCATCGCTGACCCCGTTTCCTACGCATTCCAGTTTCGTGATTTTACCAACTTGCTGGCCAATGCCCTCAATAACTCGATTTACTACGCCAGTGCCCATTTTTCCGCCGAGGCTGCACTATATCGGCAAGTCGAGTTTAAGGACGCGATCCGCGCTCGATTGGAAGAGGTTCTCCTTCGCTCTCAGTTGAAGGTCACCCTGGAGCCGCTCGACATAGACGTCTCCGCTCCGCTCTTCGTCCGCGAGTCTTTCGATGAAGTGACCAAGGCCGAGCAAGCTCGGTCTACGCGCATCAATGCCGCCAACGGCGAGGCGGACGAGATCAAACGAAAAGCCCGCGGCGAAGCCGACGCCATTCGCGCCAACGGCAATGTCATGAGCAATATGCTCGTCCAAACCGTCTCCGCCGAAGCCAAATACTTCACCGACCAACTCCCCTCCTACAGGCGCAATCCCGCGCTATTCAGGGAGCGCAAGCGGTTGGAGGTCTTTTCCGAAGTATTCAATTCGGCTTCCAACGACAAGTTTTTTATCCCGACCCGGACCGACGGCCAGCAGCGGGAGTTGCGTGTTCAACTCAACCGCGAGCCCCAGGCACCCAAGAAAAACTAACCTTTTCGATTCGGTTCCATTTTTCCCCGGCTCCCATGCAAGTCACCAACCTGCTTTCCCAGCGTGATGCCAATCTCGAAGACTGCGGTCACGACCACGGTGGTCTGGCCCATAGCCATACCAATGTCAAATTTCGGCAAGCCCTCGCCGGTCTGATCCTGGTCCTCAATGCCTATTTACTCGATTTCCTCGGCTCCGGGCTGACCTCGATCGCTGAATTGAGTGCCATGGCTGGTGCGATTGTCTTGGGCTATCCCATTCTGGCGGTCGCTTTTAAAGACTTGCGACGCGGCTCATTGAGCATCAACGAACTCGTGGCGCTGGGCGTTTTGGCCTCCGCATGCACCGGAGACTTTAGGACTGCCGGAATCGTCGCCTTCTTCATGCTCCTGGGCGAGGTCATCGAAACCCGTACCGCCGCAGGGGCTCGCGCTTCCATCGAATCGCTCATCCACCTGACCCCGACCAAGGCCCGTCGAATTCGGGGAAATGAGGAAGAGGAAGTCCAGGCCAAAGACCTTCGTGTAGGTGATGTCTTCCGCGTGCGTCCCGGGGACAATGTCGCCGCCGACGGTGTCATCGTCAGTGGTCAAGGCTCCATTAATCAGGCGAACATTACCGGTGAATCTCT
This sequence comes from uncultured Verrucomicrobiota bacterium, assembly GCA_903835555.1. Lineage (GTDB taxonomy): Bacteria > Verrucomicrobiota > Verrucomicrobiia > Limisphaerales > UBA9464 > CAILNN01. The sequence goes on along the minus strand of CAILNN010000038.1, from coordinate 14,645 downwards.
TCCCGTGGATAAAGCGCCTGGAGATTCAGTGTTTGCCGGTACGATCAATCTGACCGGAGCCTTGGAGGTTAGGGTGTCCAAAGCAGGGGAAGACACGACCTTGGGCCGAGTTCGGGACCTCATTCTCGCTGCAGAGAAAACCAAGCTTCCATTCATGCGGATCGTCGACCAATACATTGGTTATTACACTCCGCTGGTCCTGATCATTGCCGCACTGGTCTGGTCCTTTACGCATGACCTGGACCGCGTCATCGCCGTGCTTATCGGTGCCTGCCCATGCGCCTTTATTCTGGCCACTCCCTCCGCCATGGTTGCCGCCATCGCCGCTGCTGCGCGGTTGGGGATTCTAATCAAGAACATCGCTGACCTCGAAGCCGCCGCTCGCATTACCGCCTTCGTCTTTGATAAGACCGGGACTCTCACGTCAGGGAAACTGGTGGTCAGTCGCTTGAATCCGTTGGGGAGCACCACCCCGGCTGAATTGCTTCGCATTGCCGCCAGCGCTGAACGATTTTCCAACCATCCCACGGCAAAGGCTTTGGTGCAGCTTGCTGGTGAAGCTGGTGTGCCACTGTCGGACGTGAGCGAGTTCAAGGAAACGGCTGGTCGCGGGGTTAGCGCAGCCTTCGAAGGGCGCAAAGTGGTGGTCGGTCGGGCCGCTTGGCTACGTGACCAAGGGATCAGCGGTGATTTCATGAAAACCGTCGATTTGGAGGAAACCGCTGGCTTCAGTCTGCTCTTCATTGGCGTGCAAAATGAATGCATCGGGTGGGTGGGATTGCAGGATCAGGTGCGACCGGAGGCAGCAGCGGCCTTGGCCGAACTTCGCGAGGTCGGCATCCTCCGGATGGCCATGGTCAGCGGGGACCGCAAGCCGGTTGCCGAGCGTGTCGCCCAAGAAATCGGCTTGACCGAAGTCGTGGCAGAATGCCTGCCTCAAGATAAGGTGGAATTTGTCAAAGCGTGCAAGGCCAAGGGGTATCGGGTTGCCGTCATCGGCGACGGTGTCAATGACGCTCCGGCTCTGGCTGCAGGTGATATCAGCATTGCGATGGGTGCCGCTGGCAGTGAGGTCGCCATTCACTCCGCGACCATCGCTTTGATGAACAACGATTTGCGTCGTCTGCCCTTCCTGATTCGCATTTCCAGGATGGCCCGATCAATTATCAACCAAAACTTCCTGTTCGGTGTCGCTTTCGTGGTGGTCGTCCTAACGGCTGGAGCCTTGGGCTATTTGACTCCCATCATGGCCGCCATCCTTCATAACGTCGGTGCGCTGATCGTTGTTTTTAATAGTGCCCGCCTCGTCCGCCAGGGGGAAGACCTCGCTCCGGCGGCAGAAACTGCGCCCGCTCCTTCTTCTCCTCCTCCTGCCACACCGAACGGGCGTTCGAGTTCAGGTTCCCCGGTGCTGATCCCTCAATCTGCCTAACCTTATCCCATGGCTAGTCCTATCCCAGCAGCCCCGGATGTGATCATTCAGGCGACCGGCCTTACCAAGGTTTTTCATGACTTCTGGGGACGGGCAAAGGCGAAGGCCGTCGACTCGGTCGATTTTGAAGTCCGGCGTGGAGAGGTGTTTGGTCTTCTCGGTCCCAACGGTTCGGGCAAGTCGACCACTATCAAGATGATCCTGGGTCTATTGTACCCGACCAAGGGACATTTGACCGTTTTTGGTAAATCACCCCGTGATGTCAAAACCAAGGCCCGAATCGGTTACCTACCAGAGGAAAGCTATCTCTATCGATACCTGACCGCAGGTGAGACCCTCGACTTCTTTGGCCAGATTTTCGCCATTGAGGGCCGCAATCGGCGCGAACGCACCGAACAGTTGATCGAGATGGTGGGTTTGAACCAGGCACGTTCCCGAACTGTTGGCGAGTTCTCCAAGGGTATGCAGCGACGCATCGGCTTGGCCCAGGCGTTGATCAACGACCCGGATCTTGTGATACTGGATGAACCTACAGCCGGCCTGGACCCTATCGGCTGTCGGGAAATCAAAGACCTTATTCTGGCGCTGGCCCGGCGCGGAAAAACCGTCATTCTCAGCAGCCACCTCTTGAGCGATGTCGAAGACGTCTGCGATCGGGTGGTCATTTACTATGGTGGCCGGATTCAAGCCCAAGGCACCTTGCAGGAATTGCTCTCGACGCCGGACGAAGTCCGAATCACGACCCCAGTCTTAAGTCGCGAGACCACCGAAAGGGCACTGGCCATTCTTCGGGAAGAAGCCGGTGAACGGGTCCGCATGGATAATCCCACTCAAAACTTGGAAAGTTACTTCCTGGGCGTGGTTCACCGTGCCCGAAGCCAGGCTGCCACCAGTGGTGCTACCAGTGGCAACCAAGTGGCCCAATTTATCCGGGGAAATGCCGAAGGCGGAGCAGGGCAGGGTGAAGCTGTCCTCGACCGTTTAACCCGGCAGTCTCACTCCCAACCGACTTTGGTTGTTCCCGTCCAGTCCGAGCCGAAGGTCGATGAGGCTCGGTTGAGTGCTTTGTCGGGACCCGGTTCTAATATCCCCTCGGCACCTGCCCCCGGCGGTTCGCTCGCAAGTTCAAGCAACCCGACGCCATCACCGGCAGCTCCAGTGGATTTGGGTAAGGCCAACGAAAAGCTTTCGGGACTCCTGGGTGGTCCCAAGGTCAAGGAATAAGACGCCATGCAACCGATGTTTGCCGTCGCCCGGCTCACTCTTCGCGCGGCATTGCGCTACCGGCTGGTACTTGTTCTGGCTGGCCTGCTGATTGCGATCGTCGTCACCTTGCCGATGGTCCTCAAACACGATGGTTCGGCCCAAGGATTTACCCAGATTCTCATCACCTACACCCTCAGCAGCATTACCGCCATCCTCGGTTTAGCCACCCTTTGGCTAGGCTGTGGAACGTTGGCCCGTGAAACCGAGGATTTCACCATTCAGTTAATCTGTTCCAAGCCGATCCCCCGCTGGCAGGTCTGGATGGGCAAATGGCTCGGAATTATGGGGCTTAACTTGGCTCTTTTGACCGTTGCCGGGCTGGCGGTGCTTGCGTTGTTGGAATACAAAGCGGGTAGCCTCGCCCCCGACGAACAGGCCCGCCTTCGTTCGGAAGTGCTCGTTGCACGAAATTCCGCCAAAGAGCCACCCCCGAATTTGGACCAAGCGGTTGAGAAACGATTTCAAGAGCGCATCCAGAAAGAATCTCTACAGTCCATGGACCGCGACTTTGTCCGAAAACAAATTCGAGAGGAACTCGTCGCCTCCCTCACCTACCTCAGGCCGGGTGAGGTTCGCCGATGGAAGATTCCGCTTGGCACCGGTGCCGCAATCGATCTGAAAGACATCCCGCTTTATCTGCGCACCAAGATTTATACCCCAGATTATGCTGGAAGCGGCGCGACCTTCGAATTTGGTTGGGAAATAGGCCCGACGGAGGGGCATAAACGCCAGCGGTTTCGTAATAGTTTTGGTGCCGAGTCCTTTACCACGTTCCAAATCGAGGCCAACCACATCGGTTCCGACGATACCCTAATGGTCGATACCGTCAATTTGGGTGAGCGCCCAGTTCTCTTTAGTTTGCAAGACGGGCTGGAGGTTCTCTACCCGGCCAGTAGTTTTCCCTGGAATTTTGGCCGCGCTTTAATCGTCATCGCCTGCTGGCTCGGACTGTTGGCTGCCATCGGGCTCTGCGCCGCATCCAAGCTACAGTTCAATGTCGCAGCCTTTGTCGCCTGCTCGATTCTGCTCGTCGGACTTTCCGGCGGTACCCTCAAACAAGTCATCGATCAAGGCGGGATCATCGGCGTCAGCAGTGAAACGGGCACCGTGACGCAACCGACACTCCTCAACCAAGCTTCAATCAAGGTTTATGGAGTCATCAAATGGACGCTGGACCAAATCACCGGTGCCGACCCCATCGACGCCCTCAGCACGGGGCGTAATTTGACTTGGTCCCGCATCGTTTTGGCCATCTTCGAAATCGTGGGAGTCGGGGCCGGATTCTTTGCCGCCTTGGGGATTTGGATTTTTACTCGCCGGGAATTGGCCGCACCTCAATAGCGACTTCATCGTCATGAAGGGAATACGTATTTTTTGGGGACTTATCCTGGCCGCAGCTTTGGTCGCTTCCGGCTTTGTCCAGTCTCGGCTCAACCAGTCTCGGGAATCTTTGGGTTTGACCCGCACGGCGGTGATCAGCAATGCCCCCCCGATCTTGGCCTTCACCACCGTTGCCCTCGGCGGATTTCGTGGTCTCATCGCCAATGCGCTGTGGATTCGAACCACCGAAATGCAAGAGGATGGCAAGTACTTTGAGGCCGTCCAACTGGCCGATTGGATCACCAAGCTGCAGCCTCACATGACTCAAGTCTGGGTCAATCAGGCCTGGAATATGGCGTACAACATTTCCGTCAAATTTCCCGACCCCGAAGAACGCTGGCTGTGGGTCCAGCGCGGCATCGAACTCATTCGAGATGAAGGTCTGCGCTATAATCCCAATCAAGTGCTCATGTTCCGAGAACTGGGGTGGATGTTTCAGCACAAAATGGGGGCGAATCTCGATGATGCCCATTGGCTCTACAAAACCCGGTGGGCCGCCATGATGGAAGAGGTGCTTCCGGGCGGACGCCTCAACCCGGCAGAGCTCACCAATTCGCTTTCCCCGGAGGCGATTTCCCGGGTCAAGCGCCTGCGGGAGACTTACAAACTCGACCCAGTTTGGTTGCTGGATGTCGACAACCGATACGGTCCACTGGATTGGCGCCTGCCCGAGGCACACGTTATTTACTGGGCGACTCTCGGCATCAAGTATTCTCCCGCTCAAGACCAGGTTCCCCTCCGGCGGGAAATCTTTCAGCCCATGTTGGCGACGTTCCATCACGGGCGAGTCATCACCAATCGCTTCGCCAAACGAATCGAATTGGCCCCCAATCTGGACGTTGTCTCCAAGGTTTCCAAAGCCTACGAAGAAGCCATTGCTGCCGAGCCGGACAATGCGGATCACTTTGGCCGTGCCCACCGCAATTTCCTCAAGGACGCGGTCTATTTTTTATACGCCAATAACCGCGAAAAAGAGGCACGCTTCTGGTTTGAATATATCCGCAAGCAATATGGAATCGGTGAACAATCCGGCATCCCGGAGGGTTCCACTATGGAGGACTTCGCCCTCAGCAAGGTGACCGAAGACATCAATGAGACCTCCCGAGATCGTGTAACGGCCCTGCTGCAAGGATTCATCACCCAATCGTTTTACTACCTGGCGTTGGATGATGACGATCAGTCGGTGGGCCTGGACCGTATTGCACAACGAATCTATGCCAATTACCGGGAACGAACGTCGCTCCCGGGAACGGTGACCCGGGTGGCGCTTCCCGAAATGTCGGAGATCAAGCGCAATGTCCTGCTGGATATCCTGACGCCGGACGCCAATTTCAATCCGGAGTTCCAGCAGGTATTGCGCACCAAGCTGAGACTTCCATCTGATTTTGGCATCCCGAAAACCAACTCTCCGACAGCCACGGAGCCGCGTTGACGCACGCCCCCAATTCTCTAGGCTGTCCTTGATGCATCGAACTTTCCGGCGGCTGCCCCGGGCCGGAAGCGCGGCAATGGCGGTTTTACTATTGCTGCTGACGGGTTGCGACCTTTGGCATCGCGCCAACCCTGACGAGCGCCGGGAGGCCAATTTTGTGGCCGCCTACAATTACAATCTGCAAGGGGCCTACGATGACGCGGTGGCCGCCTACAATCGTGCCATCGAAGCCAACCCAAATAATGCCGCCGCCCATTGGGACCTCGGATTCTTATACCAGGACAAATTCCATGATTACGTCCTCTCGATCTATCACTTTCGACGATGTCAACAGATCAAGAAACGCCGCCATGATAAGGACGCCGACGATCCGACCATCGAAAATGCCGTTCGCCAGGGACAAATCCAGCTCGCCATTCAATTCGCCTCAGCACTGGGTCAGCAGCAGACCCAGACTCAATTGGATGACCTGAGACGTCGGAACGCCGAATTGGAAGCGACCATCAAAGAACTGAAGATTCGATTGGCGTCCGCGCAATCCACTGATTTGAATGGCGCGACTCCACCGGACTTGAGTACGGGCACGCCATCTTCCGTTCCTGCGGCTCAGCCTACCACTTCAAAAACGCCTCCGACTTCGTCGCCGAGAAATGGCAGCACCGGCTCCGCCCCTCGAGAACCCGTCCCACGCACCTCCCCGGTATCACGCGGAGAAACACCTGCCGCCACTGCAAGAACCCATACGGTGCGGCCGGGGGAAACATTTAACTCCATAGCCAAGCGCTATGGCGTGACCGTTCCGCAATTGCAAAGTGCCAATCGAAACTTGGATGCCCGTCGGTTGCACCCCGGCCAGACCGTGATCATTCCCGAGCACCGATAATCCCGTTTTGCTGTTGGCCTAGGATACAGTAGGCTCTTTTCGTGACCCTCGGGAGAATCTGGTTGGTGATCATTACGGCCTTTTGGGTCCTGATGAATTTCCTCTTGTGGCGAGCTGAGTTCGGCGGCGGTCGAGAAACAGCTTCGGATGTTCCGGTCGAATTGGTCATTCGCAAAGTACTCACTTCCGCCGATCGCTCCACCCTGACTGTCCAGCATCTCGGCCAACGTATCGGTCAACTCCAATGGGTTCCTTCCGTTTTGGAGGACAGTCCGGTTACCAAATCGGATAGTGTGAGCCTCCCCGATGGCATGGTGCGCAGTGCATCGGGATACCTATTGGAAGCGGACCTCAGTCTAAGCGGTGAGGAACCATCCAGCCGATGGCGCACCATCGTGCGCTTGGAGTTGGGGACCAATCTAGCTTGGCGTACCGTCGAAGTGAAGGTGATCCAGCGCCCCAATTCATGGCAATTCAAGGTTCGCGCGGGCGATGACACAGTCCGCGTCCGAACTGAAACCGGACGGACTTCCTCGGAGCAAACGTTCACCTCGGCAGACCTGAGGCAATGGTCTACCATGCTGGGTCCAGTGAAGGCCTTCCTCCCTCCAGCCATGACCGCAGCCGACCCGGTTTCTGCGTGGAAGGAGCATCCCGGGTTGGGACTCCAATGGAAGGCAGGGGACGATTGGTTGAAGGTCGGAAAACAACGGATTCGCGCCTATTCCCTGCATACTCGCATTTTGGATCGGTATGAGATCGTGGCCTATTTCAGTCGTGCTGGAGAATTGCTAAGGTTGAATCTTCCAGACCGTTATGAGCTGACCAACGACGCGGTCGCCCCTTTGGACCACGCTCGATAATGAGTCTCCTTCAACGCAGTCCACATAAACCCTTGCCATCCCTGTCGTGATCGAACTCACCGCCCTGGTTAAACATTTCGGCGAAACCCGCGCCGTGGACGGCCTTTCACTCATTATACCGCGCGGTCAATTCTTCGCCGTGCTAGGCCCGAATGCGGCAGGAAAGACCACGACAATCAAATTAACGGTCGGACTCATCAAACCCACCCACGGCCAGGTCAAGGTCGCCGGATTTGATGTTCAAACCCAGCCGCTCGAAGCACGTGCCCGCCTCAGCTATGTGCCCGATTTCCCGTTCCTCTATGACAAGCTTTCACCCTGGGAGTTCATGCGCTTCACGGGTCAGCTTTTCCGAATGAAAGACACCGAAATCCGACGTGAGGCGGAGGAGTTGATTGCCCGCTTCAACCTCGAACCGTGGTTGGAAAAGCCCATCGAAAGCCTCAGCCATGGGACCCGCCAGCGTGTCGCGATTGCCAGCGCCTTGCTCCACCGTCCGGAGGTTTTTGTGATCGACGAGCCAATGGTGGGTCTCGACCCGCACCATGCCCGGGTCGTCAAAGATATTCTCAAAGAACGCACCCTGCTCGGAATGACTGTTTTCTTGAGCACCCACCAAATCAATGTTGCCGAGGAAATGGCCGACCGAATCGGCATCATTCACCGTGGAAAACTGGTGGCCGTCGGCACCGCAGAGGAGCTCCGCCATGCCACTGGGAACGACGGAGCGCTGGAGTCTGTTTTCTTATCCATCACCGAATCATCTGCAACCTCTTCCAGCGCCCGCCAATAACACGCCCTAACCATTATACCCGTTTTAATGGCTCGAAGCTGAAACTCCTGATACCTATTTCAATCACTCGCCTTGGTCTTACCGAACACGGCGTCCAACCCCAATCAAGCCCAAAACTCCGATCGCGGCAAGCATCCATGTGGATGGTTCCGGTACACTGGAAACGGCGGTCGTCAATTTCACATTGTCGAATAAAACCTGAGTTCCACTGCCTGCATTGCCAGAATTGGCAAGGACGATGGAAATCGGTTGGCCGATCGAAGGTGAACCACCGTAAATGGAAGCTGAAATGGTGACGGTTGAGAACAACCCGGGAGTGATTGAAATCGAATCGACCGCGCTGGCCAAGACAATGTTGCCCGAATAAAGGCTGACGGTATATCCAGCCACGGGTTCCCCTATGACCGAGCTCACATCGACTTGCAGTTGGTAGGTCAGGCCAAATTGATAATTGACTCCCAACACTTGGCTTAAGGATCCATGCTGATTCTGGAAACCATTTGCAAAGGCAACGTCTTGGCCGTCCGTCGCTCCGGTGGTTAGTTTTGGTGTCCCCGAATAGTTGAGAGTGCCTGCGGCATTCGAGGTTTGCCATCCGGGAGCCGGGACGGACGTTTGGTATTCCAGGGAGGGGTTGAAAGAATAAATTGGGTTAATCGCTGCGTGCCCAGCCAGCAGTTTCCCGGAGGAATCGAAATGAGCGGGGGCGGTGCCGGTCAAATCCTCGAAGCTGGGATTCACAATTGCGATGTCGTCGCCAAGAGTTATCCCAGCCAGCAAAGTAATTCCGCAAGCAAATGAGAGCGACGTGGAAGGTGGACCAAATATTTTCATAGCATTTAATGTCGAAAAATGGGCGCTTGATCAGATTCAATCCGAAATTACAGAGGCTTCTCTTGCTGTCAAGGCACCAATTTCGCACGGGGGTGCGATTCCGTTTTTTGGGCGGTTTTGTCCCGCCCCCAATGCCAAAAACACCCCAAACTGCGAGAGTTGGGGCTACGTCGGTAATAACCGGAATATCAAAAACCTTCCATGCCGATAACCCGCATGATCTCTTCCAACGTTGTCTCGCCATTCACCGCCCGTCGCAACCCCATGTGCCAAAGTGTCTTAAGTCCATCCTTCACCGCGATTTCTTGAAGGCGACGGGTCGGTGTTCGCTCCAGAACAGCCTCTCGCAGCGATTCACTGACCACCAACATCTCCGTAACTGCTACCCGTCCACTGAAACCTGTGTGGTTGCAGGAACTGCAGCCCGTGCCACGTCGGAACTGCGCGGATGACACCACCTCTGCTGGAATCATTTGCAGCAGGTGAAGTTCCGGTTCGTAGGCCTCGGCGCAGACCGGACAATTTCTTCGGATCAGCCGTAATCCAACCACCCCAACAATGGATGACGCCAAAAGGAATGGCTCGATACCCATGTTGATCAAACGCGCGAAAACTCCGGCCGTGCTGGATGCATGAATCGTACTGAGAACCAAGTGCCCCGTCAGTCCGGCTTGCACTGCGATATTGGCTGTTTCGGCATCGCGGATTTCCCCAATCATGATGACCTGAGGGTCCTGCCGCATGAGCGAACGCAAGGCCACCGGGTAGGTATACTCCCGGGCCGGATTGCACTGCGACTGCGCGATCAGCGGCAGATTGTACTCCACCGGGTCTTCGACCGTCGCCACACTGATGCTGGGTCCAGAACGCTCAATGACATTGTGCAAGGCAGCATAAATAGCGGTGGTTTTCCCCGACCCGGTCGGACCGGTTAGTAAGATCAGTCCGGTCGGTCTCAGTAGCATGGTCCGGAAGACCGCCACCGTTTCCTCCTCCATGCCCAGTCCTTCCAAGTCGAAGCTCCGGCCTTTGGGATCAAAAATTCGGATGACAACCTTTTCCCCCCGGATGGTCGGAAAGGTTGAGATGCGAAGGACCACGTTGCCCGCTTCAGGGAAGGTTGGAGCCCTCCCTTCCTGGGGCAATTGGGTCTCATGTCCGATCAGATTCGCCATGATCTTGAGGCGCCCCACCATCTTCGGCAGCAGGTCGCTAGGCAGATGCACCAGTTCATTCAAGACGCCTGATAGGCGAACCCGCACTGCGATGGAGTTTTCCCACGGTTCTATATGGATATCGCTCGCCCCGGCGGCGACAGCATCAATGATCACGCAGTCGACCAAACGGACGATATCAATTTCGGCGTCCGAATTGCAGGTCTGGAGGAACTGAATCGTGTGGGAGCTCATGTCCGAAAGGTTACGGGTATAATCGATGAAGGCGAGAAAGAGCGTGCGAATCCATTGAAACGATTTGGCTTTTCCGCCGTTGGCGACCGTTGGAGCTGCTAATTCCTTTCGTCCATGTGGCGAACTGCAATTCCTGTGGCACTATTCGGGCTTAAAGTTGATTCTTTCCGTCCCCATGATGCAATCCGAAATCCCAGCCTCGCGGCGCTCTTGCCTGTACGAGTGTCGCGTCATGCATGAGCGATTCTTTCCGAGGCATCATCGCTTCTCCTATGGAGCGTTTTGGTTCTACCTCGACTTGGATGAACTACCGTCCCTGTCTCAGAGCCAGCACTTGCTGGGTATTCGCTCGGTTTACCCCTATCAGTTTCGGCAGTCTGATCACCTGAATTTGGGCTCCCACGCTCCCGACGGGCTGAAAGAACGCGTTCGTTATTGGCTCGGAAAACATGGAGTTGAAACTGCCGATACGGACTGTGTTTGCCTCCTGACCCTTCCACGCGTTTTCGGATATGTCTTTAATCCGGTGAGCTTCTACTTTGTCTCCAAGGCCGATGGAACACCCGTGGTTGCCATCGCCGAGGTCGGCAACACCTATGGAGAGCAAAAGCCATATTTGGTGCCGGTCGAATCCCATTCACGTGGTACCCAAATTAATCGGTTCCATGTTCAAGTACCGAAACTCTTCTATGTTTCTCCATTTAGCCCACTCGATTGGCATTTTGACTTTCGGTTGCGTACCCCTGGCCCTCGCTTGGCCATTTCCGTCGATAATATCCACGCGGAAAAACAGACAGCATTGGCGACGAGGTTGACCGGACTCCGGCGTCCATTGACCGATTGGCATTTGCTCCGATTGAGCTTTCGTTACCCACTCGTAACCCTCCGGGTGATCGCTCTGATCCATTGGCAGGCGTTGCGATTGTGGTCCAAGCGGGTGCCTTGGTTTAGAAAAAACGACCGGCAGGATGAACAACAGGGGGTATTGCGCCCTCACACCTCAATGCTGAATCGGATTCCCGTAGCCAAAGCGCTTCCCCTCAACCCACCCTGACCGAATCCCCGCTCAATCGTCTTAAGCCTTCTTTCTATCTCCATGGCATCGTCTCCTCATCCCGCATCCCCAGCAGCTTCGGCATCACGGGCCATTTCGGCTTTGTCCCGGTTGGGTCCTTGGAATCAAATTTGTCGACACCTAGTCCATCGCGCGCTCAGGCCGATGAAGAATGGCCGACTTATCCTGCAGTTACCAGAGGGCGGTGCCTACGAGTTTGGAAGTGGTGAATCAGGGCCGGAAGCGGTCATTCAGCTTCACAACAACCAATTCTATCATCGGGGAGTCCTATATGGCAAAATGGGTTTTGGAGAAGGATACCAAGCAGGCGATTGGGACTCACCCAATCTTGCCGATGTCATCGGTTGGTTCTGTTGCAATATGGATACGTCACCTACCCGGGCTAATTCTTTCGTAGCTCGCTGGGGTATCAACTGGTTTGAGCGCGCCAACCGATTTCGGCATCGACTAAATCAGAATTCAATTCGAGGCTCCCGACGAAACATCCAGGCCCATTATGACTTGGGTAATTCCTTTTATCAGTTGTGGCTGGACCCCACGATGTCCTATTCCAGCGCCCTGTTCGAATATCCAGACCAAACGTTGGAGGCAGCCCAATCCGCAAAATACGAACGCTTATGTCAAAGGTTGCGGATTGGAACGCAAGACCACGTCCTTGAAATTGGCTGCGGATGGGGTGGTTTCCTGTCTCACGCGATCAGGACTCGTGGGTGTCGGGTCACCGCGATCACGATCAGCGAGGAGCAACTGCGATACACACGGGAACGCCTTGTCCGGGAAGGTATCGCCGACCGCGCGACCGTCGAGCTGCGCGATTACAGAACTTTGGAGTCTTTGAACACGCGCTTTGACCAAGTTGTCAGTATCGAGATGCTTGAAGCAGTGGGTGACGAATACTTGGAGAAATGCTTGTCCATTGTCCAATCGGTCTTGAAACCCAACGGGCTCTTCGGTGCGCAATTCATTGTTTGCCCAGATAGTCGCCATACCCAATTGCGACATAGGGTTGATTGGATCCAAAAACATATTTTCCCAGGTTCGCTCCTTCTATCCCTCAATCGAATCGGAAACGCCATGCGACAGGGCGGCGACCTTTGGCTTTGTAATCTGGAGGATTTGGGCGGGAGCTACGCGACCACTCTCCGCGATTGGCGCCGGCGTTTCACCGAAAACCTCGGAGGTGTTAGGTCTCTTGGCTTTGATGACTATTTCATTCGCACCTGGACGTACTACCTCGCTTACTGCGAAGCCGCCTTTGCCTGGCATAATATCAGCGTCGTCCAGGCAGTTTGGACCCGTCCGAATAACCGACGCTTGATATCAACGTCCATACCTTTTCCATTACCCCGTTGAACCCATACCTCCTCTTTCCAGCCTGTGCCATCGGATTTGCCGTCGTCGAAATGGCGATAACCTGGATGCTGGCTCGAAGGTGGTCGAACTATGGCGTCGTGGACGTCGTCTGGTCGGCCGGATTCGCTCCAATTGCCATCGGATATTTCTTGGGTGCTGCGTGCCGCGCATACGATACCAAGCTAAACGGGTTTCCAGAATGGTCTTTCCTTCGCGCTCTAGTCCTCGTGGCTATGGTCGCCTTTTGGAGCATCCGCTTGGCGTGGCATCTGGGACGTCGCGTGAAAAGCCACCACCCGGTTGAAGACGTTCGCTACGCTCGCTTGAGGACGAAATGGGGAGCCTCGGCACCTTCCCGTTTGTTCGGATTCTTTCAGCTTCAAGGGTTTCTGCAGGTTCTGCTTTCTATTCCTTTTCTGTTCGCCTGTTTGAACTCCCGCCCCGCAGTCCACGGCAACCCGTTTGCGATCGCGGAAATGCTTTCCATCGTTATCTGGCTGTTTGGCCTGATTGGTGAAGCTACCGCCGATGCTCAATTGGCTCGTTTCCGTTCAAACCCGTCAAATCGTGGTCAGGTCTGCCGGACCGGGCTTTGGTCATGGTCTCGGCATCCAAACTATTTTTTTGAATGGATCATCTGGATTTCGTACTGGCTCTACGCTTGTGGCTCCCCATGGGGATGGACGTCGCTTATCGCTCCAGCAATGATATTTTACTTCCTAACGAAGGTCACAGGTATTCCCATGACCGAGGCTTTATCCATCGAGTCCAAGGGAGAGGCATACCGTGACTACCAACGGTCCACCAATGCCTTCTTTCCATGGCCCCCTAATCGCGTAAAATCAAAGGGTCTTTAGCTTTGATTCAATCCATAGAACTTCGGGCGGCAAAATGAAATTGGTATTGACCAGTGAATACGATTTGCGTGCCTTGGTTGGATCGTTACGTTCCAAATGGAGTACTGCCCAAGCGTAGTTGAAATTCGATGCTTCTGACGAATTAAGCCGGTTTGGGTTGACTCTCTTCAAAATCGTTTCCGCCGCGTCAAATCGGTTGTTTTGAATCAAGGCAAGCGCGTGGTTGACTTGCAAATCCGAATTATTGGGAAATTGCTCCAGTTGATGCCGGGTCAGCTTTACGGACTCTTCCGGTTTGCGGTGCTCTGCAAGCAAGACCGCTGCGTAGTTCTGAACATACCCGTCCTTATCCGGTTCTAAAGTATATGCCTTTTCTGCCGCCATGGAGAAGGTCTGCATATCCCGCGATTGGAAGGCGGCTAGCGATAGCTCAAACCAATACTCCGCTTGCTTGGTAAAGCCAGTTTGCAACTTGCGCAGCAGATTTTCCGACTCCGTTGGAAATCCCGCTTCACGCATTTCGCGTGCGCACTTGAAAGCGAGGTAAACCGATCCCGAAAACCGACTTTCCGAAGCGTTCTTGAAAGCTCTTGCAGCCGCTTCACTCCGTCCGGTCTTCGCATTCGATAATCCCTCAACAAAAAAACTGTACCCATCCAGACTTCCGCCCAAGTGTTCGTCTCGTCGCATGCTGACTCCCTGGGCAAAAAGGTCCGACCATTTCTCCTTCTTGATTCGCAAATCCGCCAATGCCACCCAAATGGGTGCCGAAAAGCCAAAATTCGAGGTATTTTTTTCCAGGAATTCAATTCCGACTTCTTCCATCTCCAGTTCGGATAGAACGGTGGCAATCCCCAGGGCTTCATCAGCGGTGTTTGGCGGCCGCGAAAACGCCTTGGCAAGGTCGTGGGCTTCAGATCGGCGCCCAACGCTGACCAAAAGCCGCCAGTAGTTGATGTGTTCGGTCACTCGGTCAACATGATGCTCAACCAACCAGTCGAGCATGCGCTGATAATTGACAATGTCTTGGGCCGTGTAGCTGATGATCAGAGTCAAATGATGAGCCGT
>CAILNN010000037.1 GCA_903835555.1 uncultured Verrucomicrobiota bacterium | reverse complement strand
TGATTATATCGTTAAGTCCTCAGATGTTCTCGTTAGCGGAGCAACCCAGCTTGACCTGGACTTGAAGAACGCACTGGCGGATTTAGCCGCGAAAATCCTGGCACTGAGGAGCGACCTCGTCACGATCAGCACCAAGACTCGGGCTTATGACGATTCGCTTCGAGCATATCGTTCCATGGTGGCCAAGGGTGACCGGCTTCAATTGGAACGGCAGACGTTCCGCCAGCGGGCCGCGATTGTCGTTCAAGGATACCGGACTCGGGACGCTGCTTTGCGTTTATTCCGGAATGAAAAGCTCGAACGGTACAATTCGTTGTTTGATCTCGCGTCCACCTACTCGCTGTTGGCAGCTCAAGCCTATGACTACGAAACCGGCCTATTGAACACGGACAAGGGCAGATCTTTTCTACAGCGAATCGTTAGCTCTCGCGCCATCGGTGTCTTTACCGGCGGGAACCCTCAATTTGGCGGGAGCGATAACGGCGACCCTGGCTTGTCGAGTGCGTTGGCCGAAATGAAGGCAGACTGGGACGTTTTGAAGGGCCGATTGGGATACAGTAATCCCGATAACTACGGGACGATTGCCTCACTTCGCACGGAGAAACATCGCATCCTTCCAGGGAAGGATGGCAATACGGCGTGGAGCGATCTCCTGGCCCGATCCCGGATGGACAATATTCTGGACGACCCCGATGTCCGTCGTTATTGCCTTCAGATTGATCCAGGAGGCGGGCTTGCCGTACCTGGAATTGTCCTGCCCTTTTCGACTACGATCAGCAAGGGTTTGGATGTCTTTGGCAATCCCGAAGCAGGCGGGGATCATAGTTTCCCATCGACTGCCTTCGCCACCAAGATTTTCGCCGTAGGTGTTTCGTTTGAAGGTTACATCGGTATGGATGGGCCCTCCGCCAATAGCGGCGCAGTGACCGGTAGCGGAGGCAGTTCACCGGGAGATCCCTCTGCCACCTACCTCAATCCGAATGCCCTGGCGGCGGATCCTGAAGTCTACCTGATTCCCGTCGGTGTTGATTCGATGCGCAGTCCGCCGCTGGGGGATACCAGCAACGTGCGAACGTGGAACATCGCGGATATCGCCGTCCCGGTGCCCTTCAACATTGGCGGATCCGACTTCTCAACCCAGGCCCTCTGGCAATCCAGCCAGTCGCTCTCGGAACCGCTGTTTGCTGAGCGGAAACATCCAGCTTTCCGCCCTGTTGGAGGTTCCTCGGTGTTTCAAAGTAGCGTCCTATCAGGCTCGGGAGCGTTACAGCGCTCGCAATATACCAGTTCGCGCCTGATTGGCCGTTCCGTGTGGAACAGCCAATGGAAGATCGTCATTCCCGCGAACACGCTTCTGAACGATCCGAATGATGGACTCGACCGATTCATCCGGACGGTCAGCGATATTCGCGTACTGTTCCAAACCTATTCCTATTCTGGTAACTGAAGTCGACAGCCAACCCCGAAACAGATCATTCCATGTCCCTTTCCCCGTTCAATAGGTTTCGACGGCTTCGATGGTTCGGTGTTGTCGCTCTTGCCGCCGCAACCCAGGCTTTTCCACCGGCTCCGCACCACGTCATCTTTGGTATGGTTCGCGACCAGATTGGCAATCCACTCACCTCCACGACCGCCCAGGTTACCATGACCGTCACCTCTGGCACCAGCCTGACAGACTTGGTAATTCCCAATATGGAGCCGGGTGCCAATTATCGTCTGCAGGTGCCCATGGATTCGGGGCTCACTTCCGATCTTTACCAGGCCTCGGCTTTACTGCCTGCCGTTCCATTCAAACTATCGGTCAAAGTTGGAAGCGTGAACTATGTGCCGATGGAGATGAAAGGGGACTATGCTGTCTTGGGCCAACCCGGAGAGGTGACTCGCATCGATCTCACCCTTGGCGTTGATTCGGACAACGACGGACTGCCGGATGCTTGGGAACAGGCGGCATTCCGACAATTGGGGAAGACATGGAAAGTCGGCGCATTGGACCCGAACGCCATGTATCCCGGAACCGGCCTGACCTTTGCGCAGGTTTATGTGGCAGGGACCTATAGCTACGCGCCCAAGGATGGATTTGTATTGAATCTGACTGGCGTAGCCAACGGAAAGGCTCAATTGGCCTTTACGGCAGTTAAAGGGCGCAGCTACACCATCGAATCGGCTGCCAACCTCGGTGGTTTTGCCCCCGTCAATTTTCGTCTCACGAGTGATGATCCGAATGCGGGCCTTCGCTCCTATTTTCAAGCCACTGGCACCGCCAAACAAAGCATTGAGGTTCCACTAGACGCCACAGGAACGCCGGCTCGCTTCTATCGCCTGCGGGTCGAATAGGCACTTTGGCATTCCAGGTACCGAGGTGATGCAACTTCGGGAATCGGGCAATCCCATCGATGCAGGTAATCGGTACGCGATGGAACCCAGCCTCAACCCGAAGGCTCAATCGGTGGCCTCAGTCTGAAGCCCTCCCCTCCATTTGCCAGTCCCCCAATGTAAGGTGAGCAATGGGCAAAATCGGGAGAGCAGACCAACCCGCACCCGACTAGGCTGACGTCGTCCTATGAAAACAAGTGTGTTATCCGCGGCATTAGGGGCCGCAGTGGTCGCGTTGGGTGCCGATTCCACTACCACGGGCTGGCAAGAACAGGCGACGGTGCCCGTTGCCAATCCGATATTCTTTGAGACGCCCATGATCCAAACGGAGGTGCATCCGATTTATATGTATCACCGGATGAACCCGTCGTTCTTGGGAGTCCCCACGGATGTAGACGTCTATGCCTTGCAATTGCGCTATGCGGTCAACGATCGGCTGGCGATCATCGCTACGAAGGACGGATACATCGAAATTCACCCCAAGGGCGGGCAAACCCTGCATGGGTGGGGAAATATTGCTGCGGGCCTCAAGTATGCAGTGGCCCAGGATGAAGCCGAGCAATACATCATTACCCCGGGTATCACCTTCGAGGCCCCAACCGGAAGCAAACAAGTCTTCCAACAAAGCGGTGGTGGCGTTGTCAATCCCTTCATATCGGCCGAAAAGGGTTTCGATAAGCTCCATTTCACGGGAAATGTGGGTGTCCGAGTTCCGGTAAACTGGCACGCCGATACAGCGTCGATTCATTACAGTGGTCAGGTCGACTACTGGTTCTGCCGGTGGTTTATTCCATTCGCCAGCATCAATGCCTTCACCACACTGAGCGACGGCGGACATCTGCCCTTTAACTCCGAAGGCGTCGACTTGGTGAATTTTGGCAGCACGGGTGCCAGCGGGAGGACCCAGGCAGCGGCAGGTGTAGGTTTCCGCACGCGGCTTTGTCCCCGAGCAGACCTCGGCTTCGCGTACGAACATGGAATCACAGCGGCGCACGATATCTTCAAGGATCGAATCACGGTCGATATGTCGATTCGTTTCTAGACTGCGTGGGACAGTTCCTGGTGCTTTCCAGGCAAAATAATGGCTGGGGGTGCCTCGTCTTGCGATCGATTTGTTGGAGCGTGTTCAGTGTGTTGTAATTGGCAAAAGCCCGAAAGGGCAACGCCGGGTGCCGTGCATCCGGCGTTTTCTTTTTACCAATCGAGGGCAGTCCGAACCACGCCAATTGTGCAATGGCGCAGCCATTTGGCCGTCCGCAGGCCCCCCGTCGATTTCACGGCTGTTCCCAAATCGCCAGAGGACTGGAGCAGTCCAAGACCTGGCCGCAATCACCTTGCTCCATTACCAAAGACCGTGTGCCTGACGCGCCATTGACCCGCATGAGGTTGGGGTGTTTTCGCCATTGGTATCGCGGCATGGGTGGAGTATGATAGCCAACAGAAGCATGGAGAAACTGCTGTTGATTGATGACGAGGCGGACGTGCAATATTCCTTTCGACGGATTTTTGATTCGCCGGAACTGGAGTTGCACACGGCTTCAAGCGGTGAAGAAGGCCTCCGCCTCATACCGAAGATAAAGCCGGACCTGGTGATTTCCGACATCCGGATGGCAGGTTTTAACGGCTTGGAAACGCTTCGCAAGATTCGGGTTCTCGATCCCAAGCTGCCGGTCATCCTGATGACAGCCTACGGAACCACCCAAACCGCCATCGAGGCGATGAAACTTGGGGCCTACGACTACCTGCTCAAGCCGTTTGACGTTCCCAAGCTGAAAGTCCTGGTCGCGGCAGCGCTCAAGGCTGCACGAGACATGCGGCAAGCGGTTGTTCTCCAACCGATGCTGGAGGCCGAAGACTACGAAAGTGGCGTCATCGGGCGGAGCGAGGCGATGCAGAGTGTTTTCAAGCTCATCGGCCAAACCGCAGCAACCGATGCGACCGTCTTGATTACCGGTGAAAGTGGCACGGGCAAAGAATTGGTCGCCCGAGCTTTATACCATTTCAGCAAACGGTCGGAGCGTCCATTTCTCGCGATCAATTGTGCCGCCATTCCCGAAAACCTTCTGGAAAGCGAATTGTTCGGGCATGAAAAAGGATCGTTCACGGGGGCCACGGTTCAACGGGTGGGCAAGTTCGAGCAGTGCAATGGCGGCACCTTGTTCCTGGATGAAATCGGGGACATGTCGGCCACGACCCAGACCAAAATCCTGCGGGTGCTGCAAAACGGAACCTTTGAGCGGGTGGGCGGGAATCAACCGCTAACCGCCGACGTCCGCATCATAGCGGCTACCAACCAGCCGTTGGAGGATGCGGTGGCCAACAAGGAATTTCGGGAGGATTTGTTCTACCGACTGAACGTCGTCCGGATTCAACTTCCCCCATTGCGGGAGCGTAAAGAAGATATCCGGCTCCTGGTCGATTTTTTTCTGCGGAAACTGGCGGGTCCCGGGGGCAGACCGAAATCCATCGGGGAAGCAACGCTCGCGGCGCTTGAAGGCTATCATTGGCCAGGCAACGTTCGTGAATTAGAAAACACTCTTCGCCGGGCAACGGTAGTTGCCAAAGGCGGGGCCATTCTCCCTTCGGACCTTTCACCCGAGATTGAAGCAGCCGCGCAGGTTGCAAAGGCTCCAATCGCCACGACGACAGCCAAGACGTCCGAGACGACGACAAGCCAGCCAACGACGGGGACCGATATTGCCTCTCTTGCGCAAGCCCTCTTTCGCTTTGCGCGATTGGAGCCCAAAATGAAAGTTCTCCCCTTGGTGGAGCGCGAGTTGGTCATTGAAGCCCTGAAGGAGACCCGGGGCAACCAGGTACAAGCGGCCCGCCTGCTGGGAATCACAAGGGCCACCCTTCGCAAGCGGGTCGAAAAATTTGGCATCCGGCAGGAAGTCACCGTTCATTAACCCTTCCGCAATACCGTCGTTGCGGTGATTTCCGTCATCATTCCAACGCTCAATGAGGGAAGCGAACTGCCGACAACCTTGGGACGGTTGCTTCAAGTCCCCGAGGTCGAAGAAATTATCGTTTCTGACGGGGGCAGCATTGATGCGACAGTCGCGGTTGCACGTGATTTTGGGTGCCGGGCGGTGAAGGGAGGTCGTGGTCGTGGTAGCCAACTCCGGATGGGGGCAGAAATCGCCTCGAAATCGGTCATCGCCATGGTCCATGCCGATACCTGGGTCGAGCCCAATTTCGGAAGTGCCATTTTGGCCACCCTTCGACGCCCACATCATGTGGGAGGGGCGTGTCTCAAGACATTCCGAGACCCTCATTGGCTGATGCGCGGTTCCCGCCTGCGCTGTCGACTTCGGATGCGATTATGGCAATTTGCCTATGGAGACCAAGTACTGTTTTTCCCTCGCGAAGTGTTAAGCCAAATTGGGGGAATACCTGACGTACCGCTGATGGAAGAATACTTGCTCTGCCAGGCGGCACGTCGGTTGGGACGCCTGGGCTTGGCCGAGACCACCGTCACGACCTCCGCCCGACGATTCCGTCAACGCGGGGTGTTCCGGACGTATTGGCGGATGGCGATGGTCAATTGGAAATGGAATTGGGGAGCAAGCCCTGAGGAGTTGCGGCGGTATTACGAGCGGAGGTAGGGTGTGGTGTGTCCCCTCTAAAATAAGCCACTCCATACCGGGTCTATTCCTCCGAATCCTCCCGCCCGACAGAACCCGCGATTACCTTCCAACAATTGCACTTGACAGTATAACTTCTAGCACGACGCACGGTAATACTGACATGGTTCCAACGTACTCCGCGAAAGATCCGATGTCAGGCTAATCTATAAGACGGCCTCCAATGTCGGCGTCGGGCAAGTCAGAGGCAAATGTTCTTTTCTTTTGTGAGTTTTATCAGATATGGATTATCCGGCTCAAGTTCTAACCCCCGCTTGACAAATTCTCTGGCCTTCGCACGTTCATTCAGACGCAAGGCCAACCAAGCCATCTGTCCAAGGTCGTCGGACTTAGCCTCTCCCAAACGCCGTTGAAGTGCCTGTAGCAGGTCTTGCCCAAGGTCTCTTTTTTCATCAGTTCCCGCATCCAGCAATTGTCTTCGAAGAAAGTCATTCAGTAGGCGTGCGGTATTCGCCAAATCCGTAAAAGGAACGGAGTCAATTTTCGCCTTTTGAACGAAAGCGTGAATGTCCCCAAGCAGGTCGCCAGTCTTGAAACAACACTTCGCTAGGTTGTCCCATGCGCCGGCAGCTGCTTGGCTTGCCGATTCCTGCTCAAGATAACGACGGAGCTCCACCTTGGCCTTTTCGTAGCCCTCAAGAGTTTCCTTTTCCATGTGCATCCTTGCGAGTGAGAGCCAAGCAGGCGGAAAGTGCCGCCCAATCATCTCAACAATCGGAGCATACTTTTCGAATGTTTCGCCCTTTTCGATTCGCCGCGCGATACTCCCCAGAAAATATTCGATTCGCTTGGCCATACTGAAATGAACCTCACCGCGATTCACCGTTCCTAGCATTTGAAGTAGGTCGGAATCTGCTCTAATTGCAGCTTGGAATGGACTGACGTTCAACTTCTTCCGCCCAAAAAGGAGCGCGACCAATGGAAGCTCGATGAAGTCCAACCCTTCGATTGAGCGCTGTCGTTCTGCAAGTGAATATTGAAGTAAGAGGTCAATTGAACGTTCGATCTCTCCAACTTCACCCACCGACTTTTGCAGGACTGCTTCAAGCGCGACGCGAGGCACTGATGAGTTCCAAGCAGCAAGAGTCATGAACGCTCTTTGAGCACAAGGGCTTAGAGACGCATAGGTTCTTTCGAAGAGCGCGGTAAGGATCTCATCACGCCCTGCAACGAGTCGCTCGATGTGTCCAGCGCGCTTTTCTTTCGCAACTTCACCTAATAATATTTTGATTACATACGGGTGTCCTTCCGCCTGTTTAATCACTTCCGTAACGTAGGAATCACTGACAAGATGAGTGATACCAAGATGGTCCGCCGTGGCTTTGATTAACTCTCTCGCCTCGTCATCGGCCATTCCGCCCACCTCGATTGGATAGTCGCCCTTAAAATCACGAAGCCGTGTCGTGATGAGAACCTTGTTCGGCAATCTAACATGGGTATCAATCCAAGCGAAGAGCTCTTCAGGGTTCTGAGTTGTTTCAAAGTTGTCGAATACAAACAGACACGCGCCCAACTCATTCTTATTAAG
>CAILNN010000036.1 GCA_903835555.1 uncultured Verrucomicrobiota bacterium | reverse complement strand
ATTCTTCCGTCGCCCTCGTTTCTTCCGGATGAACCTATTGAACCCTCGGTAAAACCAAGCTGACGTTCGGTGCTTTCTGCTGAAAACTGCGTCTCTGCGCTCGAAAAAAGGTGCTTTCGACAGCCGATTGAATCACCAATTAGTTGTTTGGGAGGTCATACTCCGGTAGAATTCACGGGCTTCGGGAATAGCCTCTTATCAATAGCACTATTGTAGGCCTGGTCAAGTCGGCGGGGGTACAAGGTGTTCCGCCTACCGTGATGGATGCGGAAGAGCCATCGTGACGGTACCCCACCGATGTCCGCCTGGTTGGGTAAAGCTGGGGGATGGCTACTACCGTTTCCCCTAATCCCTTTCGCTCCGGTCAAATCTGCATCACCCAAATAATCGATCCACCCGTCTATCAACTGCCACCGGGCCTTTTACCGGGTGTCCGCGTCCGAACCTTGGTCTATGAACATGGATTCTGGACTGTTACGGAGGTTGAGCGCTTAGAGGTTCGGTGGCAGGTCTTTGTTATTCTTCTGGTGATCGAGGAGAATCAAATTCCTAGAAGCATTCTTCCGACAGTTGCTGTCAGTTCTCGAACCCGCTCGCGTTCTTCGCCGTCACTCATGCAGAATTCCGCCGCGCGGATAGGACCGTCGGAATCTGGGGCCGAAAAGTCCTCTTGAAGTGCTAATCGAGCGGACTTGAAACCAAGTCCTGCTAGATCAGATTTGATAGTGCCGTATTGGCCGCCTGAAGCCACCAGAGACACCCCAAAGTCTACATCCATTGTTACCGCTCCCGGGAGTGAACCTGGATTCTGCCGCCGGGTGAGGTAATGGACGGCCAAACCGCCGACCAAAACCAACTCCTGATGGTACCGTTCTAAAGAACGCCAGGCCGTCAGCAGTCCAGCTTCAGCCAGTCCTAGGCTTTCCCGAGGATAGTCCGCATGGGTTCCGAATTTGCTCATTCCCAACCCCCCGCGAAATCAGGCCAGCGTCTCAGTTCTTGTGCGTGCTCATCGCCCCGCAGCCCGGAACTGAGTAGGTCGAGGTAAATCTGAATGTCCGAGACCAACTGAAAGCCCTGGACCGTTTGGGTCGGATTGAAGACTCCTTCGTCTTTAGGTATCATTAATCGAAGCGTCCCCCCCCCGATAGATACTCGCCGCCCCAACAGCTTTTCGCGAATCAATGCGTCATCCGGAAACTGCCGGACATAGGCGGATACAACGGGTGTCGTCGTGTAAGGATGGCGCAACCCGGCGGCGAACCATTGAGTAAAGACGGGCGGACTTTCTCGGAGCGTTTGATTCAGCTTCGCCGCCAGTTCCATCGGATCAGAAAGCAGGACCGAATACTCCTGACTGACGATGCGCTTTTTCCAGTCATCCGCTTTGGCCCATGAATCCAGTATTGATCCTGGCTTGGTCACCCGCAGTCCGCCTGCTCCTTCGGCTGCCCATTCATGCCCTTGGAGTTGTTGGCGAACTGCACTGACCCAACCAAGGCTTACTTGTGAAGCTGCTGCTAATTCGGTGACCTTCCACGGTCGAAGCGGTCCTTGCAGCAGCACCCGCAAGACTCGTGCGGCACGGGGCGCAAATAATGATCGGTTTGCTCGTTTCTCGCGGAACGGATTTTTCGTTCCTTGCATTTCGATGAAAACCTGGCCGAAGGAAAGCCGGACATTGCCCGCTAAATCTGCGTACCCCATACCCGCCTCTGTACATATTCGAGCGGACTCCGCTGAAAGAAATGGGGCGATGACAACACCGTAATGAGTCGGGTCCGGGGGTAACTTTAGTAGGTAATGTTCGAGTTTGAGAACAGCCGAACGCACCTCTTTTGGGTATCCCACAGGCAAGCTTTCAACGATCCATACGAATTTTCGGTCGCCGGTAACGACCCGGGCGACCCAGTCAGCGCGGTCGGATGATCGGGGCGAAATAGGGTGATTTGACTTGAGGGAAGCTAATTTCAAGAACGGCACGCGAGCGAACAGGCCGCGTAAAAGAGCCTCAAATTGAGGGGGATACTCCGAGTCTTTCACTATTTCAGTCAATTTCAGTAGGAGGTGAAATACCCTATTTTACTGAAAACTTGCAAGAGGCGATTTCACGCAAGGTCGGTCTCTTACGGATGGGTGAAACACCGCCTTTATTTGAAAACGATGTCCAGGTGCCCGGGCGTCGTCAATGAGCCGCAGTAAACGCCAACACACACCTTTCACGCCGACTGGTAGGTTCTATCACCCATGCAAATCATCCGCCCGATGCCGGTCAGTTTGGAGGTCTACGCGGACACCGATTACCAGCGTCAGGTTGAGGCTTCAGCGGAGTGTCCCAACTGCGGTGTCCGGGACAGCCTTGAGCCCCTCGGGTACTACTCGCGGGGAATTACCAGCACGGGCCGGGATGTCCTCCGGATACTGATTCGCCGGTTTCGTTGTACCACCTGTTTTCGGACCGTCAGCGTTCTGCCCTCCTTTGCCCATCCCTACCGGCTCGTCGCCAGCGCTACCGTCAGCCAGTTTTTCAGTGGGACCATTGCCGCAGTCAATGCCCGGTGGGTCCCGCTGCTTGCGCAGTATGAAATCCGGGTCGGTCGCTGGTTACCCTCCATCAGGGGCATTCTGCGGTCTCTCGTCCCAGTTTTACCCCAAGCGGTGACCTTCCATGGCTGGTGGACCAGTCTCAGGGGTGGCCTGGGCGAACTCGACCGGATCACCCAAACCCTGGTTGGCCGATTTCAGGTCACCCTGTTCGGGCGGTACCGTTGCCATGCGCTATTGCGTCCACACAACTTAGTGATTCGGAAGGAGTTCGACGGCTGGAATGCTCAAGGGGCCAATGAAACCGGCCCTTGAAGGCGACCATCAAAATCGGCGAGCCCGAGGGCCTTTCGATCGACAGGGGGCTCAGATGAAGAAATCCAGGTCGTGCACTAGGTGTATTAGGCTATCGCCGAGTAGAAAATTGCCGAAATCCGGAAAATAGGCATTGACCAAGTGGGTTGAATAGATGAAATCTCCTAAAGAATCTGAAGTTCAAGCGCACAAGTCATACTATGAGAACCGTCGTATTAGTATCGTCAATCCGGTCAACTCTCTTGGTTATAGGAGCGGTCGGGGCCCTTTGCTTGGCTGGTCAGGCCCAAACAATCGTTGACACTCAGACTGATTTTTCACTTCTCGGTCAGGGAATTAACGGGCTGCAGTACGGGTACTATGACTCTCCAGGTCTCACCGGTAGTTTTACGACTGCCAACATGGTTGCAAACCCAGTGGGGCGGTGGGAGGGACCTTATGGTGACCAAACCCCAGTATTTTCACCGACCTTGACTCACGAGGCCGTCGATTCATCTGGAGGGGTTATTTTCTCTTCAGTACGGCGTTTTACAGACGGGAATGGAATTGGGCCTTCCTACACTGGGAATGCTGAAATTGTGTTTCAGATTTGGAAAACCCCATTTGGATCCGTTGGGAATGGAGTTGACGCATTCATTACCTACAACGGAGTTAACATTTTCGAGACACGGATACCTAATGGCAGCACGCAGGCAAATCCATTTGTCTCATCCCAGATTTCGATCCACCTGGCACCCGGAGACACAATTGATTTCGGAATCACCGACTCGACTCGAGATGGCATATCTGATGTTGTGGGATTTACCGCGCAGGTCAATGCAGTCCCTGAGCCATCGCTGTTGTCGTTAGTTGGGTTTGGGTTTCCTGTTTTAGCCATTTATGGCATGAGGTTGTCTTTCGGCAAGAATGTCTCCCTAAAACGGTAAGATACTAGATTATAACCTTCGACGGTGTGGACGCCCATGTCGATCATTTTTCACCGAAAGAGGGTAACTACAAAGAGATATAAAGATATTTAGTTACTTTCGACGATGTCGAATATTAACCCGAAGTTCCTTGAGGCTTCCGGGAACTAACTCGATTACGAAGTCGTCTCCTTCGGTGCTCAACGTAGGTCGGTCAGATCCATCGTCAGTCAAGCCCAGGACACGCATGGCCGCAGCTAATCGTGTCGCATCCTCCAAGAGCCGATGTCTCCATTTGCATCGTATTTCAGTATAAGCCACGTTTAAGATGAGCTTCATCTGGTCGACTCGCTTCTTTAGAAGCGGCAGTGCACCAGTTATCTGGTCAGAAATGGATTGGCTTCTGTCGACCTTAATCTCCGGGTTTCCCTGAACCTCAACCCTATGTCTATCCCAGTCAATGCTTAGAGTGGCCTCGCCTACTGCATTGCCGGATTTGTCAAAATAGTAAATCTCAACCGCATCAAAAAACTGATTATCAAGAATGCCTCGTTTAAGATATTCCATGGATACTGTGTCTAATGACATCGATAGTGCCCGAGTCATTTCGATAGTTGTTTCGTAAAGGACGGCAATTCTAGCTTTCAGAACTATATCTGGTGGGAGATCTGGAAACAGAAGAGGATTGTTCATAAGAGCCTTAAATCAGTCAGCGGCTATAATCAATCGTCATTCTTAATGCCGCCTCGCTGGCTCGGGTGGATAAATGCTTAATTGGAATTTGGAGGCGAGAATGCTCGAATTTGCTGCTGATGTGCTCTAAGTCATAATTGCCAACGGATTTAATTGTCTGAATAACTAGATCGTCGTAGGCTTCATCTCGAATCATTCGGAAAAAGGCTACTGGTTGATTTTCGTATCGTTCGACCATCTTATCAAGTTGACGTTGGGAGTCGTTGTCATGAACGAGATATCCTTCGAACATCTTGCGGACTATATCTTTCTTTGTTTCAAGATTAGGTTGCCATGTGTAAATACGCATTCTTCCGTGCCTTGTCACGGCATTGTAAAGAAGAGACAGATTATTTCCAGTTACGATAATTGGAACAGTCTCTGTCTCGCCTTGTCTATTAATGTTGGCTTTGTCCGCGAGTGACATCAAGGCACCGCTTAGCAATTGACTATTTACAGTGTAACGGCGACCTTCCGCTACGGCGGCCACGCTGGTGTCAATATCATCAATTAATAGGACTGCTCGCCCACAATTCGCTTTCTTGAGTATACTAGCCGCATTATATGCTTCGATAAGTATTTTGACTGGACGTCCCTCTGTTTCGCCACCGAGAGCGGACCCTGGAAGATCGACTACCCACACGCCCATCTGTTCACAAACCTCCTTCAGCATTTCTGTCTTTCCCTCTCCACGCGGCCCTTGAATGCCCAGCATAATTGGAGGCCTGAGGCATCTTATATTATTCTTGACAATGTGTAAAATCACCTCGCGTTGAAAAAGGTCAGCGACAAAGAAATTCGGACGAGCGTGACCATGAGGCTCAATGATCGTGTGAAGAGGGTGTGAAACGTCGTTGGACATCTATTCAGAGCTTTTGTTTTTTAGGTCCGTAGAAAATCTCGTCTTCAGGTTTTTGATGTTTCATCAATTGTTTGACGAGTTCCGTGTCATCTTTCTGACTGAACCCCTGTCTTTGGTTATTTGAAAAGCCATTTCCTAGTAGATCTTTTGATTCCGGAGGGTGAACATTGATTGTGATCAATGTGTTCGATGTGTTCGATGTGTTGACGAGTTGCGGGATAGGTTTTGGCTGAGGTCTGGTAAGGCTAAAGGCCTCCTTCAAAAAACGGAGAATGGATGACAAGATTTCTACATTTATATGCATAAGTCATGTACTCGATTGTTGGCCGGGAGCGCGTCTGTTGTCTGACTGGTTGTATGAGTAACGCCAGTGGTGTCAAGGGGAAAGTGTCCAAAAGCTGATATGGTAAGAACTGGGAGCGCTGGGAGTTAACACGGAAATATGGACAAGGTGCATGGATGAAGTGGTTTAGGAAACCTCTCTTGCGCTTTGCACTAGGGTGTAATTCATTCTCAAGCTCTTCTAGGTTGGAGGTTTAAGAGTCGGAGATCAACGCTTCATCTCGTAGCTGGACCCATAATGCTGTTGTTAAGGTATATTCTTGAATAGTAGGAATTAGTACTCGAGCTATCTTTGATTTCAGACGGAACGGACGGTGGTCAACCATAGCTCACCATCGACGCCATGCGCTTGGCGCGGGTCATGGCTACGTAGCGGAGTTGGCGGGTGTCACTGATGGCAGACCTCGGGTCCGTGTCGGCTTTTGATTCCAGCAATATCACCTCGTCAAATTCCAGCCCCTTGGCCCGGTGCATCGTGGCGATCCGGACATTTTTCGAATCCGAAGGGTCCCGGTTGTCCGATTTAATGAGGATGGTATCCAGCTTGGTCGAACGCAGAAAGCCATCGACTTTCTGTGCCTCGTGGCGCGAAGGGACAATCACACAGATGGTTCGGTTACCTTCCAAAGCCGACTTCACCAAGGGAACAACAGCCGTCAAAGCGTCTTCCAAATGCTGCACTTCAATTCGTCCCGGCTTGGGACCATGCGCAATGGACTTGTACCGTTTGACCTCGTCGTTGCCATCATCCAGATCGTCGGCCTCGCATCCTTCGAGAACCGCCACCGCCGCTCGCCGGATTTCTTCCGTTGTCCGGTAGTTCAAATACAGCTTTCGCGACCTTCCCCGGATATCGATGCCGCAGGCGGTCATGGACGCGCGGTTGCGATTGTAGATGCGCTGATGCCCGTCCCCGACCAAAAACAAATCGTTGGGACCAGAAGTGACCATGGCCCGTAACAACCGAAGCGCCTGGGGGCCAAAATCCTGGGTCTCATCCACAATGATGGAAGTAAAACCCACCGATTTTCCGTCGATGATTGCAATGGCATCCCGGTAAGCGTCGTCGACTTCCTTCAGCTTTCGACGGGTGAGCTGGGTGCGGTACTCCTCAAACACCGGCCAGACCGCATCCCGTTTGGCCCGGTTGAGAATGGTGCCCCGGCCAGCCCGTTTAGCCAGGCGGTATTCATCGCGGGAGGTGACACCCTGAGCCAGGATCACCCGGTCAAACTCCTCTTCATAGAAACCAGGAGGTAAACCCAAGGTTGTGTCCTGTAGAGTTAGGGCGTGATTCCATGCTTCGGCGGCTTCGTCCTGCTTCCGATTGTAGATGATCTTCCACTCATATTTGTGGCGACGCAGGAATGCATGGACCCAGGCATCCAGATTTTGAACCTCGATCTTCTGCATCACACTGGGCGGGCAGAGGGTTTTGAGGTTTTCCTGGATATCGAACGCCAGGTTGCGGGTGAAGGTGGTGAATAATACCTTGGAATCACCCGCCGCCCGGTTTTCAGCCAGCCATTTTGCGCGATGGATCGCCAGCACGGTTTTACCAGTTCCAGCTCCACCGAGCACCCGCACGGGGCCGTTCCGGTCTCCACGGGCGTACTTACGTTGTGTGGGGTGAAGGAAAACCCGCCATTGGGCGAGGGGCGCATTGAGAATGGCCGCCATGGTTTCTTCATCATCAACGACCACGAAGCGGGACTGCGATTCCGGTGTCGAGATGGCCGTCACGAAATCATCCGTGTCGACAGCATCATTCAACGGCGTCTCCCGTGATGCGAGGATCGAGGGGACCGAATCCCCGGCCATCACTAGAAAGAGACCCTCATAGCCTTCGACGGGTAGATACGGTTGCAACGCATCCAGGTCGGATTCCGAAAAAATGCCTCGGACCTGGGGGATTTGTTCCGTGGGAACACCCAGGCTCAATAACTCGGAATCGCTTAACGGGGCGAAAAGAGGCTGCTGTGGAGCCGGAGGCAGCGGATGGGGCGATTCCAACTCACCGGTGGTGTCTTTAGTCTGCCAGTCTTTTTCTTTTGGAGGCTCGGGGATGGTCTCCGCCCGGTTTTCAACCGTGAACACCTGCATGGCACCCGTGACCGGGTTGATGGCGACCCTTCGATTCTCCGCCCACCGGTAGGCGTCGTCGTGGTGATCGACGTACATCAGGACATAGAGGCTGCCCTGTTCGGGTTTCAGAACAATACCGCGCCAATCCTGATCGATTCGAACCGAGCGCAGGTTTTTGTCCCGGGCACCCCGGATGGTTTCATAATTGATTCCCTTCGAAGTCGGGTCGCTTTGAAAGCGCAAGGCCCACTTCAAAACCTTGGCCTGAATGTTGGACGGCAGTCGTGACAGGTTGGACAGGAAATCCTGAGCCAGGGCCACCTTGGGTTTTAGGTTCATTCCGATCCTTCTTTGGGTTGACCGCTCGCGTCGGTCGATTGTCTCAATCGCTCACTCAGGGTCTGCGGCCAATCTCCCTCAGCCACGACAATAGTCCATCCGTGGTTGGCCCAAATCGCCGCGAACTCGGTTTGATGCGTCAGCAGTAAAACCAGCTTGCGCGCAGTCCACGCCAATTCCGCTTCGGCCAATACCTTTTCGGCAACGGCAAACTCGAATCCAACCTCATCGGGAATGGGTGCCCCTTCATCCCGCAGCCGCCGCAATCCGTCCGACAACGATTCCATCGTCTGGTCCAGGACAACATTCCAACCGGCCGCAAGAGCTTCCGATGCGCCTCCGCGTGCCGGGGTCATACCGGTCCGGATTTGAAGCGAGACGTGGTCGCGGTTGTCCAGTCCTGCACGGGTGGCGAGAAGGATGCCCGGGAGCGTCTGAAAAACGTTGAACAGTCCCAGCCATCGACGCCACGCGTGATGGCGTTCCGACTCGGTGTGAAATGTCGATTCATCCAGGACGACAAATCCCGGGCTGGGAAACAGTGGCGAATTGGGCATGGCAAACGCCGGTGGCCACCAATAGCGGATGAAAATTCCCGATTCATTCACATTTCCGCAGGCAACGGACGGCAGGGGACGTTCACAGGGGAGCGGCTCCAGCCCCTGCCAGAACTGCGCCAGCTGTGCTCGGGCTGGTGCCTCCTCCGGCCTCTGGGGATGTGGTACCATACCGGCGGCCGTTACCCAGGCATGTCGACCCAGTTTCTCCGCATACGGATCGGCGTCAGGAGGGGGCGGACTGGCCAGCCAACGCAACAGACCTGAAACGGCGTTCAGGGTCCATACCGTTCGGTCAAACATGCCGTTGAATTGGACGCGTAGGGGGCCGCTGGCCATCGCGGTCAATTCCGGCTCCAGGTCGCCCTCCACCTTTTCGTCGAGGGCCGCCTTCACATCCTCCCAGGTAATGGACCAAACCCAATACCGTCCGCTCGACACCAGACCGTTTCGCTTGGCCGCATCCTCGCGGGTGATCGCCTGATGATAATTCCAGCCGTCACAGAAGACCGCGATGGGACGGCGGGCAGACCGGCTTTGGGTTGGCGTCAGAACAAAATCCGGTCGGCAACCGGTCGCCATTCCATCGAAAGTGCCGATGTCGACCTGCGGTTCAATCCAATAACGTTGCTCACCCACTTCCAGCAAATAGCCGGACTTTCCTCGGATGATATCCTGAACCAGCGAGACGAACGGCAGACCGCCCTTGCCCCCCAACCGGCGCAGGCTCTCAACAAACCGCGCCTCGAGTTCCGAGTCGAAGTTCGGGTTAACGTAAATTTCCGCCACCGATTTGACGCGTTCCAGGTTGTCGAGGCTTCCAACCAATTGCTCCAAAATCGCCTGTGCCCGGTCGCGGGACACATGTTCCATCGCGCGCCCCAGCCGGTATTGGTAAACGCATCGATAGCAGCCGTCCTTTTCCGGATCGGAATGACACGAGCAACCGGCAATGTGGGCCAGGGCCATCCGCAGGACCGACGCCAGGGTCTTTGCCCCGTCCGACAGAAGTTCATGCAGGTACCCCGTGCCGCCGGGAACGGAATCATAGAGCAACACATAGTGACGGCTGGCGGCTCCGTCCTGTCCCGATTCCTCCTGCGTGATGATTCGCAAATGGTCCACTCTCCCGCCAAAGCGCCGTTTGAGACCGATCCGGACGGCGGCCATGAAGGATTGGACCGAGGCCTCATCTACACCGGACTTGGTATAGGGCATCAGTATCCGCAATGCT
>CAILNN010000035.1 GCA_903835555.1 uncultured Verrucomicrobiota bacterium | reverse complement strand
TGGAGGTATTCCCATGCGGTCGCGTGGACGAGGAATCACCCAAGATTCCCGTCAGCTTGATTTTCTATCCCTATCAGGTCCCAGGCTGGAGTTGGCATTCCGTCCAGAACAGGCCCGATTTCCGAATCCCGAGCCACTCTTAAAACAGGCTCCAGCGACAATCCCGGAGGTACCCAGCCAACCCGGCAATCACGACAGCAATCCTCCCCTACCGGTTTCCCAATCCATTCGAAACGACAACGATTCCGCCGATTTCAGCTCAAGTGCGGTCTTCCAGCCCATTCTGAAATCCCCACCGGAACGTCCGTATCCAAACTCAAGAAACTATCGAATCACAGACGCAGATGAGGTTGGCCAAGGTTCCCTCCGACAAAAATGTCGAGGCAACCTGGAGGCATTGGGCGTCCTGAACCGATTGAAGTCAGAGGGACGGGATGCCACGCCGGAAGAGCAACGGGTGTTGGTTCGGTACGTGGGCTGGGGTGGGTTGCCTGGCGTGTTTGACGAGTGGAATATGGACTGGCAGGCCGAGCGCGAACAATTGGCTGCATTGGTATCGGAAGAGGATTTTTCATCGGCGCGGGCGACCACCCTCAACGCCCACTACACCTCCCCCACCATCATCACAGCCATGTATTCGCTGCTGGATCGGCTGGGCTTCCGCGGCGGACGAATCTTGGAACCAGCCTGCGGAATCGGACATTTCCTTGGGCTCATGCCGGAAGCGATGCGCCGTTCTTCCAAGGTTACGGCCATCGAGATCGACTCGATCACGGCTCGGATTGCCAAGGCCCTTTATCCAGACGCAGATGTCCGACATCAACCATTTGAAGAATCACGACTTGCTGATGATTTTTACGATGTTGCGCTATCGAATATCCCGTTTGGGGATTTTAAACCGTACGATCCCCGATTCAAGTCGTGGAACTTCGTCATCCATGACTACTTCTTTGCCGCCGCATTGAACAAGGTCCGATGTGGCGGCTTGGTGGTATTCATTACCTCCAAGGGGACGATGGACAAAACCGACTCCACCCTGCGCGAATTACTCGACCACTCCGCAGATTTCTTGGGAGCCATTCGCCTTCCAAATACCGCATTCAAGCGGAATGCCCATACTGAGGTCACCACCGATATTGTCGTGTTACAAAAGGGAATGCCCGGGGCTATTCGAAGCGGATCGGAATGGCGCGCGTTGAAGCCGCTGACCAATTCTTTGGGTGAAGTCATCACGGTCAATGAATGGTACTCGCGGCACCCCGAGATGATGCTCGGCGAGATGCGCCTCGCCGGTCGCCTGTACCGGCAAGGCGAGCCAACCTTGGTTGGCACTGGAAACGATCTGGCAGCCGATTTGGCATCAGCTATCGCTCATTTCCCGACCGGGGTTTACACGCCCGTTGAACGTTCTCCTGCTCCACCGGAAGCCAGTGTTACCTTCCCTGCCCCGTCCGAGGTAAAACCCAATGCGTTTACCCTGGTCAATGGCGAGTTGGCGCGTCGTGAAGGTGATTCGCTGCGTGTGCTGTCGGGGTTGTCTGCGGACGCAAGTCGTCGTCTCCGTGGACTGATCCGAGTTCGAGATGCCATCCGCGATTGCCTGCGAACGCAGTGGTCAAATCAGCCCGAAGAAGAGGTCGCTCAAGCGCGGTTGGCCCTGAACCAAACCTACGATGCTTTCGTTTCAAAGTTTGGCCTGTTATCCGAGCGCCGGAACGTTTCCGAATTTCGCGGGGACCCCGACCTTCCCCTGCTCCTTTCGGTTGAGCACTTTGATCGTGAGACGGGGCGCGCAACCAAAGCCGCCATCTTCCGTGAGCGAACCATTTCCCAGCGATCGGTCACGACAGAGGTCACGGATGCCAAATCGGCCCTGCTGGTGACTCTGAATGAACGTGGGCGAGTCAATCTGGAATTCGTCGCAGAACTCCTGCGTCAGCCAACTGACGAGGTCTTGAGACAACTCAAAGGTCTCGTCTTCCTCGATCCACAAAC
The DNA here is from genome assembly GCA_903835555.1 of uncultured Verrucomicrobiota bacterium. Lineage (GTDB taxonomy): Bacteria > Verrucomicrobiota > Verrucomicrobiia > Limisphaerales > UBA9464 > CAILNN01. The sequence continues at coordinate 84 of CAILNN010000035.1, read as the reverse complement.
CCAAGCGTGGGAAACTGATGACTCTTACCTTTCTGGAGATGTACGGAAAAAGCTTCGAGCCGCAGAAGCTGCAGGGCTGGTAGA
>CAILNN010000034.1 GCA_903835555.1 uncultured Verrucomicrobiota bacterium | reverse complement strand
TGGGCCAACTTGCCAATGCGCTCGTCGCATTTAATCAAGCAATCCACGAAATTGGAGTTCCCAACCAAGTTACAACATTCACTGAATCCGAATTTGGCCGAACTTTGCAGCTTAACAGCACCGGGGGAACGGACCATGGATGGGGAAGCCATCAAATCGTCATGGGAGGAGCGTTGAAGGCAGCGGACATTTATGGCACCTTTCCCAATCTCCTGCTCAATGGGCCGGATGACATTACCGGACGCGGGGTTTGGGTGCCCTCCACATCCCTTGACCAGTATGGAGCAACACTTGCCGCTTGGTTTGGCGTACCTGCAGCTTCGATGCCTTCGGTTTTTACAAACCTATCAAGTTTTGCGAAGGGCAATCTTGGGTTTGTCTAGCTGCATCCGGTCCATGAGCGGTTAGCCAGCCACGAGCCCCTTTAAGGGGCTCGTGGCGAAATGTCCGAGGCAACCCTATTTGCCACCCTTGGCAGCTTTGAGGGCAGCAGCGAGTTCTGCCTCCGAATCCGGGCCGGAATTCCCGATAGCCTCCACGGGGCACCCTTCCATCGCTTCTTTGCAGGCCTTTTCCTCCTCGGGCGTGGCCGGTTGCTTTTTTACGACGCTGTACCCGCCATCGTCGTAGCGAGTGAAATTAGCAGGAGCAGTCTCACGACAAAGATCGCAGTCAATGCATTGATTATCGACGAAGTACTTGCCGAGGACGTTGTTTTCGTAGCGGTTTGCGAGTTCAGCCATAGACTTGAATGAGTCAAAAAATCCGAGAAGAGGTATCGTCGGACAAAGCTACACTCGCAAGCGCCAAATTTCCCGATTTCACTTCTCCGACGACAGCGTTTGAATGAATTTTGGTTCTACAACGTCCTCCACGGCGTTGCGAAATTTCTCCATGAACACGAAGATTCTTTTCTGCATTTTGGGTGTTTCTTCCGTTGGACTACTGCTTCAGGCATCCGACGTCGACATTTCCAAATTGCCACCGCCATCGACAAAGACCGGCGTTAAATATGAAACCGACATCAAACCGCTGTTTGAAAAGAGCTGCGTGAAATGTCACGGAACCGAAAAGCAAAAGGCAAAACTCCGACTCGATTCCTTGGAGGCGACCCTAAAGGGCGGGGAGAATGGGCCTGACGTCATTATCAAGAACAGCGCGAAGAGCCCTCTGGTCCACGCCGTCGCCCGACTTGGGGACGAGGATGATTTCATGCCCCCCAAGGGCAAGGGTGAACCGTGGAGCAAAGAAGACGTGGGCCTGTTGCGTGCTTGGATCGACCAGGGAGCGAAATAGGTTACGATTGAGGGGCTTGCCCCGGAAGTTAAGCCGTTCTTGGGCATGGATAGCGGCGAAAGCTTGCCGCACGGGTGACGTGTGGGCTTTTGGCCGGGGCATTCCCCCCTGCACTATTCATGACCGACCTTAGGGGCACTTGAAATGGTTGGTAACCCAGCGCGACCAGACGGGTGCACAGCGACCAAAATCCTGCGAACGGGCTGGCCTTGAAAGGTATACCCGCTGGCGACGGTTTCCGCCACCACAGACCCTTCGGATGGTTCGGCATTATCGACGGTCTGATGGGATTGAGGGTCGTAGGGAGTCCCGGGTTCAGCTTCGTAGGCCACCAAGCCGACCCGGCGAGCCGTATCCAGACAGGCTGAGCGAAATTGGCTGAGTTGTTGGGCAAGCTGCGGCTGGCCCGAGCGCTCTCCCGCCAGTCGGAGAGCGTAGGTATGGTCGAGAAGATGGACCATGACTTGGAGCATTTCTGCGTCATGTCGGCGGGCCTTTTCCAACTCGAAGCGGAGGGATTGTTTTTCCTGGAGTTCCGATCGCTGAAGGAAATCGGTAAAGGCTTTCGATTCGGCGGTAATGCGGTCGACGAGCTCGGCGGTGGCCTTTTGGGTTTTCTGGGCGTTTGCCTGAACACTTTCCCATTCCCGAGTGGTTGCCGCGACTCGATTTGCCACGGTGACCAACTGGTCCAATTGCTGGGCGGCTTCGGCCAAATTCACCTGCTCCCACAGTTTAACTGCCGCAGCGTGCTCTTTCACAAATGGCAGAATGGCGATAATCGCACCGACGGAGAAACTGGAGACAATCGACAGGATTACCCATGGGGATGGAGGCCATTTAAGGGACCACAAGAGCCATCCCCCCACCAGGATCAGGACGATATCTGCGGCGAAAAAGGGCCATTTGACGATTTTTGGCGCGGACGTAATTGCCATCGGAGAGAGCGTGCGGAGTTCTGGACCCGAGGGGAAGCGGATTCCCAAAAGATGGAATTGATCCGTCCTGTTCTGCTTTTGGCTTTGACCCTATTTTCCGCCATCGGCTAGTGTGCCCCTCTTTGAAGTACGTCTCCTGAAGGTATGATCGGCATATTGCGTAAACATCAGCAGGCCCTCTTGTGGGTCGTCGCGGTCGTCGTGATCTCGAGCTTCCTGGTCTTTTTCAACCCTGGCCAATCGTCGAGCCGCGACTCGGTGCGACGGTCTTACGGCACTCTGTACGGGAAACCGCTCAAAGGCGACGAGGTTCGTGAAGCGAATCGGCAGGCTGTACTCGCTTCCATCGTCCGCTTTGGTGGACCCGACACCAAGGAGGCCAAGCGTGCCCGTTTCAACCTTAATCAGGAGACCTATCAGCGCTTGTTGCTGCGAGCAAAGACGAAGGAATTGGGCATCCAAGTCGACGACAAAGCGGTGGCCACCTGGATTCGCGAGAACCTTAAGGACCCAAAGACAGGTGTGGTTAACTACAAGGCGTTTGTGGACCGCGTATTAACGCCGAAGGATTTCACGTCGGCTGATTTTGAGGAGTATGTGCGCCAAGACTTGGCGCTGAGACACCTCATCGACGTGCTCGGAGTCTCGGCGGGATTGATCACACCGCGGGAGGCCGAGGCTGAATTTCGCCGGGAAAACGAACAAGCCCGAGCCAGCCTTGTGGTATTTGCGGCATCAAACTATGTTTCGGGCGTGAAACTGGATTCGGTCAGCCTCCACCAGTTTTACACCAATCAACTGCCCAACTATCGCATTCCCGAACGGGTTGTGGTGAATTACGTCTACTGGGAGAGCTCAAATTATCTGGCCAAGGCGGAAACTCAGATGGGCCAAATCAGCGGCTTGGCGACCAAGATTGAGCAATTTTACAACGAACGCGGAGCCGACGCTTTCAAGGACGAAAACGGCACGGTCCTGGCCAAGGAACCTGCCTTGGCTTTGATTCGCCGCCAATCTGCGATGGCCGAAGCGGCAAAACTGTCCGAGGCGTCAGCGCGAGAATTTGCCAACGAGCTCTATGCAATCGAACCGGTGAAGGCCGAGAATATAGTCCTACTGGCAGCCAAGAAGGGACTCATCATTCATAAAAGCGAGCCGTTTGCAACATCCGGAGTGGCTCCAGGACTTGAGGATTTGGCAAATCTAGGTTCCGAAGTAGCGAAATTGACGCCTGAGCAGCCCTTTTCAATACCCGTTTCAGGTCTTTCAGGAACCGTGGTTGCCGCCCTCGCCAGCAAGATACCGTCAGAAGTCCCGCCGTTTGAGGCTGTCGAAAGCCGGATTCGTGAGGACAAGAAGCGATTTGATTCCCGCGAAGCGGCCCGAAATGCAGCGACTTCATTTGCCATCTCGCTGACCAATGGGCTGGCCCAGGGAAAAACCTTGGCCGAAATCGCAGCGGCGGAAAAACAACATGTCACCGAACTCGCCCCATTTTCTTTGTCGTCCGAGAGCATCGCTGACCTAAGTCCTTCTTTGAATATCAGCCAAATCAAGGACACCGTTTTTAACCTAAAACCGGGAACGGCGAGCCGCGTGGTCACCACTTTCGATGGCGGCTTCGTGGCTTTCTTGAAGTCTATTGATCCAATCGACTCGTCTGTGGTTAAAGCAGGACTCAATTCCTTTACCGAAGAAATCCGGCAACGGCGGCGTCAGGAAATCATTGAAGCGTGGCTACGAAACGAGTTCCAGGTTTCGGGACTGTCCGCACTGATGAAAGATCGGGGAAATAATTAAGATGGGCACTTCCGGGCCGGTGGTAAAATTATCGTCACCGGCGACCGGGGATTTTTGGGAAATCCCGGTATTATTCGAGGATGAGCACTTACTGGTATTGGCCAAACCGGCTCGATTGCTGAGTTCACCTGATCGTTATGACGCCGCTCGTCCCAATTTGATGCGGTTGCTGCACGATGCGGTCGTTGCTGGAAAACCGTGGGCGCGTGAGCGTGGAATCAATTATTTGGCGAACGCGCACCGTTTGGATTTTGAAACTACAGGAGTCTTCCTCCTGGCCAAGAACCGGGAAGCCTTGGTGGTCCTGGCCAATGATTTCGGATCCGGCATACCGAAAAAGACCTATCTGGCCCTGGTTGAGGGAAGCCCGCCCGAGGATGAATTTTCAGTCGATGTCAAATTGGCGCAGGATGAATTCCATCCGGGCCGGATGCGTTGGACCCGCGACGGCAAGAAGTCGCTGACTCATTTTCGGGTGCTGGAGCGGTTTGCCGGAGTGACCTTGCTTTCTTGCCATCCAGTGACTGGTCGAACGCACCAAATTCGCGTGCACCTCAAGTATGCGGGACACAGCATTTACGGTGACGAAATCTACGGGCATGCCATTCAACTCTGGCTGTCGTCGATCAAACCGGGATATCGGCTAAAGCCGGGGGCGTTCGAACGGCCCTTGACCCCGAGTTTGGCATTGCATGCCTGGAAACTGGAGTTTCCGCACCCGATAACGAAGGCATCGATAGAGGTCGAAGCGAAGGTGCCGCACGATCTGGAGGTCGCCTTAAAATACCTTCGAAAGTACGCCAAGGCCACCAAACCGGGCGTTCCTTTGGAAAAAGGACCCAACCCTTCATTGTCGACTGGCGATGACGAGTAGAATGGTCGAGAGTTGGGTGAAATCGATTAGCCTATGACTCGCCAACAAGTCCTTGACCTGTACTTCATGGAAGCCCGTGCGCGGGTGATCGAATTGGGGGCATTTCTCGACCGGGTGGACCGTGCTGAAGGTCCATCCGATTTCCGTCTTCCAGCACTGCGAACGGCACTTCGAGAGTTGTCCATTGAGACTCCTGACCGGGCGGAAAAAGTTTTGCTGGCCTTGAGTGATCCAACCTTGGAACCCATTGCGGTGGCACCTGGCAAAGGAGCCGCAGGCGCCTGGCCGGGGGCAAGAATTCAAGGTTGAACAAGGGGCTTGGTTCCTCAGACGGCCAATAGGACGTGAGGGCGCACCATAGCGTGGCTCTTGCGAAATCGGCGTGGTTCGGACCGCCGACGGCTCGACGGAGTCTCGCCCTACCGATGTTGCTTTTCTGCAATGGGTTACGTGTGAATTGCAGAAGTAGGAGGAAAAGCTGTTATTTGGAAGGCTGTAAAGCCTGCGGCACGTCAAAGGTCGAGGATTTCCGGGAACCGCGAGAAAACAGAAGGCCAATCGACCGCAGTCGAATTGACGGGCTGGAGCATAACCAAGACAGGTTCGGCTCCTGAATTCCCCATGGATAAACGGCGCAGGGCGGTCTGCCAGCGGTACCGAAGAGGAGAGGCATGCCTGGCGTGTCCATCCGTTATCCAATAGGCAACTTCGACGGCTTCGGATTTTCGCTGCAATTGGAGAAGGCGGGCTGAGCCACCCGGGACATCGAGATCACGACTGGAAGCCACTTCCCATCCGGCTCCACGAAAACAGTAGAGCGGGTCGTGGATGGCGTGGCGATCACCGCTGGCATCAATCACTTGGACAATAAGGATTTGGCTACCGACTTTATACAATCGCTTTAGGGAGTGGGCGTGTTCGAAAACCGTTTTTTCGACATCGCTCAAGGGCAATTCTTCGCCGGAAAAGCCCAGCCCGGAAATGGGAAGTCTTGCGAGGCGACCACTGGCATCGGGCAATGGGGCAAATTGCCAGAAAAGGGCGAGACCAACGGCAAGCACGAGGAAGAACCAGAGCAGGTATTGAAGTCGACGATTCATGGGCGGGCGGGGATTCGACGAAGTGGGAGTAATCCGATAATAGCGGCGACGGTAGCGAGGATAATCCGTAGTGAAATGATGGCCGCGAGAGGGAGTTCTTTGGATATGGAGGTCAACGCGGGCATCCAACTGATGGCACCAACGAGCCAAACCCAAGGAAGACCCGATGGTCGGACGACAGCCGCAACGGCGCAAGCAAATGCAATATGGGCCAAAATGTGGAGTTCCAGGATGACTCCCACGAGCAGCAAAGTACCGCCTAGAACCAGCAGAACGGCCGACAAACGATCGAAGGCGATTCCCCCGCGTGCAGCCCAACGGACGATGCCCGGCACCAGCCACAGGGCAAGGGCGAGCCAACCGAGACGGTCCATGGGAGAATGAAGCCAGTCAGCCCAGAGTCCACGAACCTGAACCGTCGCAAATGCAAGAATGAACCAGGCGACCAACGGTGGGCGGGACTGTGAATTCATGAGCGGGATAGCTTCTTCTGTTGAAACCGCAAGAGAGCCCAGCAGAGACCAAACATGACGACGAGTACGGCGAGCCCGCCCCAGGCGTGAAAAACGCCCATGGCGAAGTCAGAGCCCCAAGTCATGGCAGCGACGCAAATGGAAAGGATGCGGGCGGTGTTAGCCAGCCAGGCGAGAGGAATCAATAGCGGCAAGTTAATCCAGTAGTGAGGCGAATTTCCGACTATCACATAGGTCAGGGCGACACCGGCAATCAGCAGAGACTGCAGGGCTTTGAGTCCCGAGCACGCAGCATCAACAGAAATAGGTAGCCCTTGAACAAGAAGCTCTACGCCGGTCCGGGTTACCGAAAAACCGATCCAGGAAAACAGATTCTCGACCGTCACGGCACTGGAAAGGCGGAACCACCAACCCACCAATTGGAAATCGAGGGTCACCCAAGGAAAAGCAAGCAAAGCGAGGGGAAGCAGTCTGCAGACGCGCATACGCCCTGCCGGTTCAAGGCGATATCCCATCCAGCACCAGAAGACCACTATCCAGGCCAGCGCGGCGGGTAGGCACAAGTCCAAGACGGCACCAAGGACAAGTAGGATTGCCGCCAGCATCAGCAGCCCGATCTTTGGGAAGGACTTGCCGATCAATTGGAACTTCCACGGATGTCCGAGCCAGACCATGAGGGGAAGTGCGGCCAAGATTGGGAGGACATCTTCGGCAGCGCCCCACCAAGTTCTGTCCCGAAACCAAACGTAAACGGACAGGGCGAACAGCCCGGCAAGCCAGGTCCAATCTTGAGATTTCATTGTTTTGCTGCGGCTTTATCGATTGCCAGCAGGTTGGAGCGGAGCTCTAGAGAGTCCGGTAGCAGAGTAAGCAATTCCGTGGTCAGGCGACGGGCTTCGGCCCAGTCCTTCCTGTCGTAGGCTCGCCGCGCCAGATGAGCTTTGGCTTCGACCGATGTACGCACGATCGCCTTGTAGATGGCATCCGCTTCGATGTCGTGGCCTTCGCCCAACTCCGCCCGACCGAGCAATTCCTGTCCCATGTCATTGCCAGTCAGAAGCGGCTGATGGCGAATCCATTCCCGAGCCTGATCAAATTGCCGTCGGTCGAGAGAAGCGAGAGCCAAGATATAGCTCGAACGCTGGCCAACGGCAGATGGCGTCGAGGCAATCGGGCGAAGCCGGGCGAGGCCATCGTCCCCTCTGCCCAGTTGGATCAGGATTTCGCCGGCCAGCAGCTCCAATTCCGGTGCGTGCGGTTGAGATTCGAGGAACTCCAAAGCGGCCTTGGCACTCCGATTGGAACGTATCGCTTCAGCCAGCCCGTAGGACAGCCACATCGGATGGGCAACGGTTGACTGGACTCCTCGATGTAAAAGCAATGCAGCTTCCCGCCAACCGGCTGCCAGAAATGCAGCGGTAAAGGCGTCTGGTCCCAACAAGACCGCATCCAACTCAGGGGAGACGGCTTTCTTGCTGCCAGTCGCCTCGGCGGCAGCGGCTTGGGCCAGATCGGTAAAAAACTGGTGCTGGTTTGTGCCACCCACGGGCGTTAGACCTGCGACCGAAACTTTCAGCGATTTCGAGGGCACTTTCTGAGGATTGGCCTTGGAGCGGTAATGAAGAATGCGAAGCAGAGCGACTTCGAGGTCCGGCTCCCAGGAGTTGGGACGAAACTTATTGAAGCCCAAGGCCTCCATGGCAGCGGCTTCCTGCCCATGGCGAAGCAATTCGGCCAAGTGAAGCCAGTAGAGCTCCTGGCGCTGCCCACGAAGACGCTCAAAATCAGGGGATCGAGTGAAGGTGTTTGTTTCGAAAAACTGTTCGGGTGGGAGTCCGACCAGCCATTGGGCGATCAACTTGAGACTACCTGGAGTTATCGCAGATGCTTCCAACTTGGTCGGCGAAACCATTTTCGACCAAAAACCAGCCTTCAACCAGAAGTAGTCGGGTGCATTGGTTGGCATAGCCTCGGTCCAGGTTTGAATGGCCAACGGATAGTTACCTCGGCGTCGGTAGAATTCAGCCAATTCATCACGGACAAACGCATCGTTGGTCCGGCATATCACTGCAGAGGCGTATTCGAAGCGGGCGGCTTCCATTCGTCCAACGCCCTCCATGAGCTGACCACGGAAGAGTCGGATATCGGCGTCTTGTGGATCCAGTTCGACGGCTTGACCAAGCATCTGCCAGGCGGAGCTCAGGTTGGTTTTGGCGACCAAGATTGCCAGCCTGGTCAGGCGAACGGCATCGTCCTTTCCAGGTAAAGTCTGACTGCGTAGCAGCTTTTCAGCGTCCTTCGGCTTTCCTGTGAGGATAAGCGCATCGGAATCGAACACCAGCCAGGATGCTTTATCGACTTCCCGGTTCCTCCAGGCTTTGCGCACCTTTTCAGCATCCGATGGGCGGCGACTGTGACTATAGCCACGAGCAACCAGCAAAGAAGCCTGCTCGTTGGTTAAGACTCGGGACGGCTCACGCTCGTAGATTTGGGATAATCTTCCCACGTCCCGAAGTCCAACCAGAGCCCGTAATTGCACCACGGCCCAGTCGAGTGATGAGTTCGGACGCGCCTGAGTCTGCTGCAGAACCAAGGCTTGGAACGGTTCACCGCTTTTCAGCAGTGCCTCAGCCTTGACGAATGCACGCTGTTCCTGACGCGCCAACACCTCTTGTCTCCAGGCTCTAACTCCCAAAAATCCCGCAATTCCAAGGACAACAAGAACACCCAGAATGGCTAGGGACCGTTTCATCGTCGAACAGCGTCGGGGGACAAATCACCTTCAAGCAGCAGCGCCAGAATGTGCCTTATTGTGGCGGTCTTGTCGGCGCTTGACGTAGACGGCAAGACCGAGGAACGAAGCGAGGGAAGCCCAAGTGGCGGGCTCGGGCGTGGCGACAAGGCGATTGATGGTCGCGGCACCGACGTTAACCGCAATGATGGCATCGTTGTAATCGTGGTCGCCGCCACCCCAGAGATCTTCAAATGAAATATACAGATAGGGGCTGTTCATATTGGGAATGGCGAACATCCGTTCAGAAAGTGCGGCAACGTGATTAATGCCGTCTGGGTTGATCCCGGAGGTGTTCCAGACGGTATTTCCGCCGTTTGCCCCGTTGGCGATGAGGAAAAAATCGAGTTTTGTCCCGGCTTGCATGACGCCCAGATTGACGAAGTCCCCTGGCAGCAATGGGTCTTGTGCAGTCCTCGTTCCGGCAGGCGCGGAGGCAAAGGCACTGGTGCTGCTGCGGATAGCGGGAAAGATAAGCTGGGGATTGCCTTGAGAAACTCCGTTTCCAGTGGTGTTAACGCCCAGAGTATTCACGAACCCGGCACCTTCATAGACGAAATAGGCCCGGACGTTCTCCGTATTGGCCAGCACCAGTTTCTTGGGATCGAGCGGCATGGCTTTGACGACCGCCGAGTTATTCTGACTCTCAGGAAGAGTCTTAATGATAAACTGGGTAACGTTTGGCAGCGTTTTATCGAAGTTGGCCGAAGCGGCGTCCGACCCGGCTAAGCGGGTGGGGCCAATGATGAAAAGGCCCATTGGGTCGGCTTTGGATTGTACCGGGGCAACTGTCCCGCTATTGGCAGCCGTGGCCAAACCGTCACTCACGGTCTTGCCGGAGACGGTGCCGTCCTTGATTACCGGCGTCGAACTTGAGCTTTTACCGTCGTCGCTTGAGCCGGAAGAACTTTTGCTGGAACCATCTGAATTCTTCGAAGAATCCGTGCTCTTGGAATTATCCGAACTGGAGGAACTATCAGATATTCCGCTGCCAGAAGCCGTCGCAGCCTTCGAACCGTCTGAACCGGCTGACTTGGAGACCGAGGAGTCGTCGGCAATGGCAACGTGGGATGCCACGACAGCGGCGGCAGCCAATGCGGTCAGGCGATAGAATTCGGATTTAAAGCAGTTGGTCCTCATTTTAATGACGTAGGTCGAAAAGTGTTTTTCTGAGATGATACCCCATCCCCATCGAGGGCGATATCGCGTTCTAAACACCGATAATCATTTATCATGCCAACCGGATAATACACTATCTATCAACTACTTACGATAGGTACGACCGTTTTTGCAATCCGATGCAATTTAAACGCAATTTCAAGCTCGATTGCATTTTCATTGCATCCGCAACACTTCGAGTCTATATTCAACCATTGGTAGGTCGTTTCAAATGAAGAGTGGTCTATTTCCACCGATTTGCTGACCGATTCCTGAGTGATGGTCAAGCGGGAAGGCACCAACTCGTGTCCACCCGAACTCTGGTCTACAATCCGATTAGGATTGGAATGTAACCTGCTATTGCTATTTACGTCTGACCAATGGGTCAGCTAGTTTCAGCATTGAAATCCCATTACGGACTATCGGCCATGGACATTTGCTCTTCTTCGTGCGGTCGGACGCTTTCCGTCTCTACTCGTCGTCAATTCCTCGAACGCAGCGGCTTGGGCTTGGGCGGGTTGGCGCTGGCGTGCTTGCTGAACGAAACAGCAGGTGCCGAAGTCGCGCCATCGTTGGCCCCCCGTAAGCCCCCCTTGCCCGCCAAAGCCAAGCGGATCATCCACATTTTTGCCGGGGGTGCCCCCAGTCATTTGGATACGCTCGATCCCAAGCCAGAGTTGGCCAAGTATCGCGACCAAACGCTGCCGGGAGATTCCGGTATTGGGTTTCCTTCCCCGTTTAATTTCCCCAAGTGCGGGCAGAGCGGATTGGAGCTGAGCGAAATTTTCCCCAGATTGGGCACGCTGGCAGATGAACTGTGCGTCATTCGGTCGATGACCACGGACGTTCCGGCGCATGGACCTGCTTCGACGTTGTTGCACACGGGCAATTTGACCTTGGTGCGTCCCAGCCTCGGTTCCTGGGTGCTTTATGGATTGGGCAGCGAAAGTGCAAGTCTTCCGGGGTTCATCACGTTTGGGGGGAATGCCGACTGGCGAGCGGCGGCTTTCTTGCCGAGTTTGTTTCAGGGAGCAAAGGCTGATTTTGCTCAGAACCGTCCGCCAGACCAAGCTCTGCTTAATTTGCGCAGTGAATTTGCATCGCGGGAACAACAGCGCCTGCAATTGGACCTGATGAAGCATCTCGATGACGCCCATTTGGAGCGGGCTCCGCACGAGGAACAATTGGAGGCGCGCATCAAATCGTTTGAGCTGGCCTTTCGGATGCAGACAGAGGCACCCGAGGCTTTCGATTTATCGAAAGAATCCAAGGAAACCCGTGAGTCCTATGGAAAGAGCGATTTGGGAGCCAAATTGCTTTGTGCCCGGCGTCTGGTCGAGCGAGGCGTCCGGTTTGTGCAAATTGATGCTGGCGGGTGGGACCACCACACCAACCTGGCCAACGCGATCAAAGGCACGGCCCAAGCGATTGATCAACCGGCGGCGGCGTTGATTGCCGATTTGAAGGCCCGGGGGATGCTGGAATCAACGCTGGTAATTTGGGGCGGAGAATTCGGACGAACAGCCACCACTTCCGGGCGAGTGGGAGCCGATTCCGGTCGGGACCATCATTCCAAGTGTTTCTCGCTTTGGATGGCCGGCGGTGGGGTGAAAGGTGGAACAGCCTATGGTGCAACCGATGAACTGGGTCAGGAAGTCGTGCGTGACGGCGTCCATGTGCATGACCTGCATGCGACGATCCTACGGCTGTTGGGCTTTGATCACACCCAGCTCACCTATCGTTATAACGGACGGGACTTCCGATTGACCGACAACTACGGAAAGATCGTGCAGTCCATCATCGCCTGATCTGAACCATTTTCCTTTTCATCCAAAGGGTATGAGCGTGTCGCGTTGGTCGAATGGAGTTAGGTTTGTTCGATGTCTTCTGACCCTCGGTATCGGTTGTGTGGCCTTGGCAGTATCGGGAGCCGATGCCCCGCTGGATCGGGGTAAAGTCGAGTTTTTTGAGAAGAAGGTTCGACCGATTTTGGCGGAGCACTGCGAAAAGTGTCACAGCGCGAAGGACGGAAAGACCAAGGGTGACTTGACCCTGGATACCCGTTCGGGTTGGGAATCGGGTGGCGAGCATGGAGCGGCCATCGTCCCGGGCAAACCAGACCAAAGCCTGCTCTTAAAAGCTGTCGCCTACACCGACAACGACCTTCGGATGCCGCCCAAGAAGGAAGGTGGGAAGCTGAAGGACGAGGAAATAGCCGTTTTACGTCAGTGGGTTGTCGATGGAGCGATCGATCCACGAATTAGTGGAAAAGCCAAGCTGACCGGTTTATCGGCGACAGCCCGAGCGCATTGGTCCTATCAACCGCTACGCAAACCAGTATTGCCGGAAGTGAAGGACAGCGGATGGGTGAAAAACGACATCGACCGGTTTATCTTGGCTCGACTGGAAAAAGAGGGATTTCAGACGAGTGCCAAAGCGAGCAAAGAGGTACTGATTCGACGTCTTTCCTACGATTTGATCGGTCTGCCCCCGACACTGGAAGAGGTCCACGATTTCATCCTGGACGGTTCGACCAATGCTTACGAGAAGGTGATCGACCGACTGTTGGCCTCGCCGCACTATGGAGAGCGATGGGGGCGGCACTGGCTCGACTCGGCACGCTACAGCGATACCACGGGACACACAGGTGATGGGGGAAAGCGGTTTCAAGATTACCGGTATGAATACGCCTGGACCTATCGTGACTATGTGGTCAATGCCTTCAATCAGGACAAACCGTGGGACCAGTTTTTAAAGGAACAGTTGGCGGCTGACCAATTGCCCGATGTTTCCACCAACGACGCACGGCTGGCAGCACTCGGTTTTCTGACGGTAGGAAAACGATTCGACAACCCCGACGACACGATTGATGAACGGATTGATGCCATTGGCAAGGCGATGCTGGGATTGACGGTGGCCTGTGCGCGGTGTCACGATCATAAATTCGATCCCATACCCACGGCTGATTACTATTCCCTGCACGGCATTCTTTCGAGTGTCAGCGAGCCGAACGAGTTACCTGAACTTTCGACTGGAATCGATCGGGAGGATCGCGAGAGCTACCAGCGCAAGCTGACCGAATTGGAGACGCGGAATCGGGCGGTTTTCTACTATTTTTACTCCCGCAAGAATCCTGAATTCCTGCGTCATCCCGCCGGCTATTTATTGGTTGCCGCCGCCAAGCCACGGTCGATCGAACGGCAATCGCTGGCGCGTGAATACATGATCTATCCGGAAGATCAGGAGATGATGAAGGCCATCAAGTTGAATGACGATCATCCGGTGCTGGGGCCATTTGCGCGTTTGAGCAAGTTGTCGACCAACGAGTTTGCCACCAAGGCACCCGAGGTTTTGGCCCGGGCATTGGCCGACCCGAAGGTCCACGTGAACCGCTTGGTGGCTGAAGCCCTGGTTGGGATGAAGCCAAAGTCCTTGGTAGAAGTGGCCCGGGCATATGAAGGGCTGCTGACGAAATATCCGGTGGAGGCGCTAAATCTCGCGCAATTACGCAGCAAAGGCGGAGCGGTTACCAATTTGCCTGATCTCGATGTAACCGAACTGGTTCAGACACCGTTTTACGTCCCGGTAGCAGCGGAATTGGAGACGGTTGAAAAGCAAGAGGCGTTCTTAAATGGATTGCCCGGACGCAAGCCGTGGCAGGGGCCGCCTCAATTTGAGCCCAAGACGTTTGATGGATTCCGATTTGCGGAAATCAATCAATTGCGGCTGACCCACCCGGGCGCTCCAGGCCGGGCCATGCTTGTGGCTGACAAACCAAAGCCATCCGATAGCCACATCTATATCCGGGGCAATCGCAACAAACAAGGAGAGGTCGCGCCGCGTCGGTTTCTGGAGGTTTTGTCTGCGCCCGATCGGAAACCGTTTCGGCAGGGAAGCGGTCGGTTGGAATTGGCGCAAGCGATTGCCGACCCGCACAACCCGCTAACGGCGCGTGTGGCGGTCAACCGGATCTGGATGCATCACTTTGGCCGGGCGTTTGTGAATACGCCAGACGATTTGGGGAACATGTGCGAGGCACCCACTCATCCCGAGCTATTGGATTACCTCGCGGCCAGCCTGATTGAGAACGGGTGGTCGGTGAAGAAACTGCACAAATTGATACTGATGTCGGCAGCGTACCAGCAGGCGAGCGATGACAATCAAGCCTATGCCCTCAAGGACCCGGACAACAAACTGGTCTGGCGGGGGAATCTGCGACGACTTGACTTTGAATCCATTCGCGATTCTTTGGTGCAACTGACTGGGAAAGCCGATCTGACACTCGGCGGCAAGCCGGTCAATTTGAGCGAAGAACCGTATAGCTATCGGCGTAGCATCTACGGCTATGTGGACCGTTTGCATGTATCCGATTTGCTGTCGCAATTCGATTTCAGCAATCCCGAGATGGTGAACTCGAAGCGAATTTCGACGGTCGTGCCACAACAGGCGCTCTTTTTCCTGAATAACTCGATGACCGTGGATGCAGCGCGTCACCTGGTGAATCGCAAAGAGGTGGACGAGGCCCCGGATGACGATGCCCGAATCACTGCTCTGTACCATATCCTTTACCAGCGAGTGCCGGAGCCACGGGAAATCAGTTGGGGGAAAGAGTACATCGAGCAGGTGCACCAGTTACTGGGTGGCGATACCCGCCCGAAGGGACCGCGACGGACCCGATCGGTGTATAAACAGCAGGTGGCCTCCAAGGACAAGTACGCGGCGGTGCAGAATGCGGGGATAACGGTTCAGCGGGGAGCTTTGGACGCCTGGGAGAGCTATGCCCAGACGTTGCTGTTCTCGAACGAGTTTATTTATATTTATTGAACGAGCGTTCTGTTTCCCAGGGCGTGTTTTCAAAATGCATTCGCCTATCTGCTTGCAAAAACAGGCGGGGGGCCCCGGCCGCCCACTATGGCGAACTGCAACAAACCGGTGCCGGACAGCCAAAGCTCCTATTGGTGTTGGCCGGCTTGAATGAGCTTCTGCCGTGGTTGAAAGAGTGGCACAACCAGTTGGACCTGGAATTTGGACTCAAAATGGGTGATTACTAAGAAGAATACGTCCGCGAAGAAGCAAAACGCTTCGGTAAATCCCTGCCGGGCCTGAAGCAGATCGCCATGGCCCCCTGAAGAGCCCACG
>CAILNN010000033.1 GCA_903835555.1 uncultured Verrucomicrobiota bacterium | reverse complement strand
GACGAATTCAACACAACGGTTCGTCCCGGCCTCGAACACCAAACTCTTTGTAGCCGCACTCGCCCTCGATCATCTGGGTACCAACTACCAGGTCTCGACAAGCCTGGAAGTTACCCATTCGGTCGGGCCTGATGGCACCGTGGAAGGGGATTTGATTGTCACCGGGCGGGGTGATCCGTCGTTTTCACCGACCTGGCATGGTGGGAATTGGTTGGAAGCATTTGCCCCGTTGGTTGAGCTCGTACAAAAGGCAGGGATTCGTCATATTCAGGGCGACTTGATTGTTGATGATCATGCCTTTCATGGCCCCTTGTATGGGAAAGGATGGGATGAGGAAGACTCTCATTTCGCTTATGGGGCACCGGTAGGTGCATTGACGGCAGGAGACAATCTTCTCGAAGCGAGGCTGACACCAGGGTTGAAACCAGGGGACCCGGCAACGGTGCGATGGATTCCGATCGATGAATTCACGGTTTCATCGGCCCACGATGCGATTGGATTTGCCTTCAGTAATCTGGTCACGACCAGTCAGACCAATCAAACAGCACGTGTCGATGTAGGATGGGGGAAAACTGACCCAACGATTGAGCTGCGGGGGCGCATTCCGGTCGGCGGACATGTCTACAACCTGGAATTGCCGATTTCATCACCGGCGGTGGCCTTCGGCGGTTACCTGATGGAGGCCCTGGCCCGCAATCAGGTTTCGATTTCAGGGATGATTCGGCCTCTAGGGGACCCGCCTGCGATCAAAACCACCAACCGGTTGTTCCTTGGCTCGGTCTTATCGCCACCGCTCGGAAAATGGGTACGGCCCACGTTCAAAGATTCACAAAACATGTATGCCCAAATGCTGCTCTTAACCGTGGGCGAATCAGTCGAGCTGCGCGGTTTTCTGGAGTCGACGGCACGCAAAACCGATGCAACAGCAGACCTTGCACTCCGACGGCTCAACCCGCTGCTGGTCAAGATCGGGATTGGAACCAATGACGTGGGGTTGGAGGAAGGAAGTGGGCTATCCCGGGGCAATTGGGCAACCCCGCATGCGATCAACCAACTTCTAGGCTGGACAGTGCATCAACCGTTTGCGGACTGTTGGATTGATTCCTTGGCGGTCGGAGGGGTCGATGGAACGTTGCGGAGACGTTTGACCAACCCGCTGGTACGGGGAAAGGTGAGGGCGAAGACTGGTTCGCTCACGGGAGTTTCCGCGTTATCGGGCTATGTGACCAATAAAGCGGGCGAGGGGCTG
Organism: uncultured Verrucomicrobiota bacterium; assembly: GCA_903835555.1. GTDB lineage: Bacteria > Verrucomicrobiota > Verrucomicrobiia > Limisphaerales > UBA9464 > CAILNN01. The sequence goes on along the minus strand of CAILNN010000033.1, from coordinate 13,445 downwards.
ATTTTCAGCATTTTGGTCAATCACTGGAACCTGGACAGCTCGGCTGAGTGTCGGGCTGAGATAGACCATCTGGTGGAGTTGATGGCAGGAGGAGACACTTCGGAGGATTGGTGATAAGCCCAGTCACACGTCATTGAGCAGATGGAAAACGTCGGTACGAATGATCGATGGATCGCGATTCCAGCTCTCCTCCCAGTGACCGTAAATTTCCCAGCATACACCCGTCGGCTGATAGCCATTGTGGCGACACCAGTTTCGGATGGCGGCATGAGTCATCTTGAGGTGTTGGTAAGGTCCCCAATGGACGGCATGAGCCACCAAACCAAACGGCAACTGTGAGCGCTGAACACGACCATTGCCGGTAAAAAGTTCCGCCACCTCGCACCCCACCTCGACGTTGCCTGCGGGGTCCAGATACACGGCCACGTGTCGCCCGGCATTCTTGACGGCATTTGTTCGAAGGAAGGACCAGACTTCCCCACAAGCTGCCGGAACGAATTTGGAAAGCTCATGAGCTGGCACAGAACCGCGGATGACTGCGGTCCAGGTTGGTTCTGCCCGTTGGAGTTTGATTTCGCTGGTGGTCATAGTTTACGATCAGAACACTTGGTTTGGAGCAGAGACGACAATCAAGGTTGGTGTAGAGTCCCCCCCGATTAACTTGTTTCCCACTCGAGATTACAATATCGTTCTTATCCATTTTGGATGCCAACCCGAATTCTGAAACGACTGCCCACCTCAAATGCCCGATCGATTCGACCTGATTATTACGACGCACTATCCGAGTCTCACGGCGGAATTTTATCTTCGCAATTCGGCGGGTGTGCAACTCGCCTACCGGCAGACCGATTTCAAGAAAATCTCGGTGAGCCGCCAGCGAGGGCTATTCGATTTGCGGGAATACCTCCACTTTTATCATGAAGGCCATGAACTCGATGCCATTTCGGAGATTGGCGTTTGCATCGCGGAAGAAGTGCTGGGGAGAGACATTTTTACCATTCTTTGGGAAACGCAGGCGCAACGCACGCTTCGCATCCAGTTGCCGGGTGCGGAAAACGCTGAAAACCATCTCACCGCAGCGCTCGTCCGTGTGCCGTGGGAAATCGCGAAGCCGAATGCACAGAGCGAAACCCTGGGAAGTCGCAACCTCCTCGTGCGCATCGTCCACGATACGGGAGCGCCCGCATCGATACCGATTGAACAGGCAACGGAGGAACCACTTCGGGTATTATTCGTCTTTGCAGAAGCGCGGGGGTCGGCCCCGCTAAGTGCCCGCCAGGAACGGCGAGAAATACTGCAACTTTTTGAACGGGAGATATATCCCGACCGGTGCATTGTTGCTCATTTTCTTACCCATGGAGTCACGCGGGAACGACTGCAAGAACAAATCAAAACCAACAATGGCTATCACATCGTCCACTGGAGCGGGCATGGGAATAGGAATCTTCTCGAACTCTGTAAACACGGCGGCGCACCGGACTATCTATCGGGCGACCAACTGCTCGATATTTTTAATCGCGCTGGCGGTTTTCTTCCTCGGCTATTCTTCCTCAGCGCCTGTCATTCCGGCGATATCCTTCGGGTCACGGACTGGAATGATTTCTTTGCCGTTTCGCAAGGTAAAGTGCCGAGTACAAACGGACCGCGTCAACGGGAGCTCAATTTGACCGAATTGCCGGGCTTTATCGGTACCGCGCATGCGCTCTTGCGGGGCGGCATTCCGACAATTGTGGGCATGCGCTACGCCGTGGGAGACGACTATGCCCGAGAGATGGCCGTTGAGTTTTACCGGGCTCTGCTTGGGGATAGCAAACCAAAGACCACCGCAGCAGCCCTATCGTTCGCGCGACAAGCCCTGCTGGACGAGACCAAACACGACGCAACACGACTCACCGCCTGCGACCACGCAACTCCAGTCCTTTTTGGAGAAGAACAGCCTGGCATTACCTTCGGTCAGGGTCGTAGCCCGGCACTCAACCCCCGCAGTCCTCGCCTTCACGCCATCACAGAGTTAACCCCCTCGCAGGACAAACACTTCGTTGGACGAATCTGGGAATTAGTGGGGCTCGGATCGGACTTCATCGGCTCCAGCACGGAAAAGGAGGTCAAGCCGGTCTCGGTAATCACCGGACTAAGTGGCATGGGCAAAACCGCACTGGTGACTGAGGCGTTGGCGTTGTGGGAAACGCGCTTCGAGTGGGTGCTACTTTATCAGGCTAAGCCAAATGCGCTCTGCTTCGACGCCACGCTCCGCGACGTGCACCTCAAACTCACAGGAGAACTAAAGCGATACCACCATCATGTTCGGGAATATCCAGCCGACGCGATTTACCGCGACGCAACGGCGGGATTTTCTGGAGCCGTGCGGATCGAGCGACTCAAACGAAATCTACTTCGTGCATTGCAGGACGAACCCATTCTTATTGTTTTGGATAATTTCGAGACCAATCTCAAACCGCAGGCGGAGCCAATTGCCGTCGGAGGCGAGTTAGTCTGGGCTTGCCAAGACGAGGCGTGGGATCAGTGCTTGACCTTACTGGCTCGGGAGCTCGTCGGTTATCGATCGCGAGTGCTACTCACGTGTCGCCGTCCGCTTGCAGCCCTGACACATAATAAAGCGCATCTGGTCCGGCTCGGGCCATTGCCTGCAGCCGAAGCAGCTCTCTTTCTCAAGGAGCAGCCAACCTTGAGCCGAATGGTATTTGGCGGCGACAGGCAAGAAAAGGCACTCGCAATGCGCTTGCTCAACGCCAGTCGTTTTCATCCGCTACTCATGGATCGGCTTACGAAGTTGGCCATGGACCCCAATTTCCGCCCAAGACTTCTGGCCGCACTCGATACGCTTGAAAAGACCAAGGACTTCGGACAGCTCCCGGGTCTTTTCGCAACCCCTGCGGGTGATGAGAAGGAAGAGTCCTATCTCAATGATGCACTGATCGTCTCGATCGATCAACTGATCCGCGAAGCTGGCCCGGATGCCCGACGCCTGCTGTGGATCATCTCGATTGCCAATCAGCCTGAAGCGCTCCAGCTGGTCCAAGGTGTCTGGAGCGGGGAGAATCTCAACACACAAAAACTCCGGCGTCTGAAGCAAATGATAGATACGCGAATGGATTTCCCTCCTGAGGTCCAGAAATCGATTCAGGAACTCGATACGCCGGAATTTCGAACTGAGCTCGATAGGCTACCACCCTCTGCTTCAACGAAGCCGGACTTCACGCGATTATTATCCCAATTGGTAGGGATGGGTTTGGCCACAGTGCCCCCCCATGGAATTCTGGATGCGAACTCACGAGTTACGTGCCATGAGCTGATTAAGGATCGAATTACTGATTGGATGCAAAAACATCCACAGAATAGGGCGGAACTAAGTGAAAACGCTATACGTCTGGCCTATGCCGAGGTACTTGAGGCAGCGTTCTTTTTTTTCTCCAATAAAGACGTCACGCTCTCTCTTGACGTGGGTTGCCGGGCCTTGGTTTATTCAATCCAAGCGAATGATTTTGATCGGCTCGGTCGTTTTGCCAGCAAATTAGTAACAAGCGCACACGATCCCCGACTTCTGAAACTGCTGCTCCCACATCTTCAAACCGCCGCCGATTCGGCACCCGAAGGAGAGCAGCGATGGTCTTGCCTCCTTTGTTTGGCGGATGCGATACGGATAGGAGGCCAACCAGATGTCAGCTTGCAGTACTACCAACAGGCGGCCTACAAAGCACTTGCGGTGGCCGAAGAGGGAGGTAGCAATTCATTGCGGGCCTGGGAGGACTACTCCGCGATAACTGGAAACTGGGGTCTCGCACTTGTTAAGATAGGGTATCTCAACGCTGCGCGGCAACGCCACCTTCAAAGCGCCGAGGCGTCCAAAAGAGCAGGCAGCCCAGAAATTCATGTAGTCGGACGTGAATTAGAGGCCTTACGTATCGACATCATCGAAGGAAATGTTGCTACTGCATTGTCGGCGGTAGATTCGAAGCTACCGAGGTTGATTCAGTGGTGGCAGAAGTCCCAAGTTGGCGAACAAGTGCCTGAGGCACCGAATTTAGAGATACTCACCAGAACTCTACTGGCGGCACTCGATATCTCAAGAATGGGACACTTTGATCAGCAGGACTGGCCCACTGCCCTCACCCGAATCGAGGCTGCGTTGGAGATTAATCAACGGATGTGCCGCCCGGCACACGACTCAGCTGGAGCGAGGCATAACCGCGCTCTTGCGCTTGGCAAGATGAACCGCACCGAGGAGGCCAAGGCTGAGTTAGAAGATTGCTTATTGTATTTCGAGAACGATTTGACTGCAAAATCAACGGTCCTTTCCACTCTCGCAGACCTTTTGAACGAGCAAGGTGATACCGAACAAGCCGTGATCGTAGCCCGCCGTTCGCTCGCTATATGTGATCAACTACCAAGTCCACTAGCCCGTGCCCGCGCACACAACGATCTTGCCTACTACCTTGATAAACTCGGCGCACCTTCCGAGACCAAGCCCCTAAAACACTGGCTAGCTTCTTTCATATACTGCATCGTGCTAAATTGGCGAAAAGGTATAAATTTATCCCTTCTTACTTTTAATCATATATTCCATAAAGCCTCAAAAGACGGTACAAGACCAATCGTCCCGCAGGTGAGCGAACTATTTTCCGATGCGTGCTTTGCCCCGCTGCAACAATGGCTCCAAGAGCGCAAGGTGCCACTCGAAACATTACAGTCGGCAGTTGACCATTGCCTTAGCCAAAACCTGCAAACGGCTACTTCGAATCTGACCCCATGAAAATTGCATTGCAAGCGATCAATGAACTTCAGCGTTCTGGACTAATTCGACTCCAAGCGATCGGAGGGGCCATCGGAGCCACATTCTATCTGGAACCGATTTCGACATTCGACCTCGACATCTTTGTCATTTTTGAGGACGCCCCCTTGATACTTTCCCTGACGCCGATCTACGACTTCCTAAAATCGAGGGGCCACCGTCCCGAGGGTGATGCGGTCATGATCGGTGACTGGCCAGTGCAGTTTCTTCCAGCGGAAAGTCCGCTACTCCGAGAAGCGGTGGAAGAGGCCCGTGAGAGCGATTACGAAGAGATTCCGATTCGGGTGATGACACCAGAGCACCTGATGGCTATCGCCTTGAAAACTGGGAGAGCAAAAGATTTTGCACGGCTTGCATCGTTTGTAGAATCCGGCGTCGCTGATGCCACCCGGTTCGATTCTATTCTCGCACGTCATCAACTAACATCGAATTGGATTCTTTTCAAATCGCGTTATCTTGCCCTCCAATGAGTCCGCTAATGCTCCAAGTGCTCGAAGACAAGCGACTGCGCCGCAAGGCGTTGGCCGCTTTACCTTTTCCGGACAAGGTGAGAATTGTCGAGCGAATGCGAAACGACTTGGTCGCTTTGCGGCGATCGTCGGTTGTTCGTCAGTTTCCAGACCCAGCAGCTCGGAGCCAAGCATGATAATTTTGGCCCGATGCCTGGCGAGAAACGCACGCGCCATTTTCCTTCAAGGAGGGAATGGAGCGTATTCGCGTCGTCGTCAATGGTGATCGTTTTGCTCATGCATGGTCCATGCACCAATAGGGAATTTCGGTCAAGCCCGCCACCCACTGCCACCCGAGTCCGGATCGAGGAAACGGTAGCGTCTTCAACTGTGGTTGCCCTCTACCGGATTTGGCCTTGGAATCGGAATGCTTGGAAGGGAACTCCGGATGCCGTTGATTTCATGGCTGACTCCAAAGCTCCAGAGGACTGGAGCAGTCCACGACCTGGCGGACATTCCATGGCTCCATCCCTTGGGAGACGTATGGGACTGTGGTAGACACGACAGAAAATGCCGTTCTACACGGAAATCAACCGCTGACTTTGATGGGTAAAATCAGTGGATTGGTTTGGGAAAGCGGCGAGACGCCGCTTCTACTTTGGGGCTGCCTTGGTCGACCGGGGGGAGTCGATCGCAATGGAGGGTTATTCCTCTGAGGGGGTTTCTTCGGATTGGATGCCGAGGCGGCGTTCGAGATCGGCGACGCGGCGAAGGAGTTCAGGCAGGCGTTCCATAGCCAGCATTTTGCGTTTAGCCAGGCGATCGGGTTGAGCGGGTGCACCGAGCCATTTTTGGCCATCGGGGATGTTGTTCATCACTCCCGCTTTGGCACCGATGGTCACGCGATCGCCGATGCGTAGGTGTCCGGCGATGCCCACCTGACCGGCAATCGTCGCGTAGGCCCCTATCTTTGTGCTGCCAGCGATGCCGACTTGGGAGACGATGATCCCGTGGTCGCCGACGACGACGTTGTGGCCGATTTGGACGAGGTTATCAACTTTGGTTCCTCTGCCGATAACCGTGGCTCCCAAGGCAGCCCGATCAATGGTGGTGTTGGCACCGACCTCGACATCGTCCTGAAGGATTACTTGGCCGACTTGCGGGACTTTCCGGTGGGCACCTTGATCGAAGACATAGCCGAAACCGTCAGAGCCGATCACAACGCCCGAGTGCAATCGAACCCGGGTGCCGCAATGGGTTCGCGGATAGAGGGTCACGCGTGGAAACAGACGGCAGGCGTCACCAAGAATACAGTCTTCGCCCACATCATCGTGGCCTTGAAGGACCACCCCTCTGCCCAAACGAACCCGATCACCGACCACACAATAGGGGCCGATGTGTGCGCTGGGGTCGACTTGGGCGGACGGCGATATGATGGCGGTCGGGTGGATGCCAGGAGGGAAAACCGGTTCCGGAAAGAACAGGGGAAGAATCTGAGCGAAGGCGACACGAGCTTGCGCAACTCGAATCAAGGTCTGACGTCCCGGTGGAAAATCTTGGGCGACCAGGATCGCCGAGGCGGCACTTTGGACGGCCCGGTCGAAATAGACCTCGTTTTCAGCGAAGGTCAGATCACCTGATTTCGCGGAATCGGCTGGGGCAAAGCCGTATAGAATCAGATCGGGGTCACCAATCACCTTGGCACCCAGTTTTTCGGCGATTTTCGAAGCACTAAAGGAGGGCATGGACAATGAGGAAACGGGCAGCGGTTGACGCAGATGAAATCAGTTCGCGAGGAAGCCAGCGACGTCAGGCGTGGGAAGCTTCGACCGGGTGATTGCCGGGGCCAAGCAAAACCACTTGGGGCTTCCAATGGCTGACTGAAGTTGCTTCGACTTCAGCGAAGGCCATGATGGTGAGACGGTCGCCGGGTTGACCCAAACGAGCAACGGCACCATTCAGTTCAATCGCTCCCGAACCGCGAGGTCCCACAATGACGTAGGTTTCCCAGCGGGCTCCATTAGCCATGTTGCTGCACAAGATTTTCTCGTAAGGGAGCAAACCCGCGAGCTCGATCAGGTCTTCGGCAATGGTCAGGCTGCCTTCGTAATCGAGGGAAGCGCCGGTAACGGTTGCCCGATGAAGTTTGGACTTGAGCAGATGAACGCGCATGGAGAATCGATTTCGGCTAAACGGGTGATTCGCGAATAGATCGGAGAAAAACCGCGAAACTCACTATAACCATTTGTTGGAGTGTCCATCAAACAATTATCCGGGCGCACGCAGCGATGTGCCCGTTGACCGGTTGGCCTGAACGCGGCTAATGTCAAACCCAGTTCCTAGCACAACACAGTTTAAGCAACGCAATCGTTTTCTATGGCTACCAAGCACCTCCGGGTCGGCATGATCGGCTACAATTTCATGGGCAAGGCGCACTCGAACGCCTGGCGTCAGGTCAATCCCTTTTTCCCCGAACTACCGGCCAAGGTGGAATTAGCGACCATTTGCGGGCGCAACGCGGCGGCGGTGGAGAAATCACGGGAAATCCTGGGGTGGCAGAAGGCGGTGACCGATTGGCGTCAGGTGGTGGAGGATCCGACCATCGACATCATCGACATCACCACTCCCAATGACACTCATGCGGAGATCGCCATTGCGGCAGCCCAGGCGGGCAAAGCGGTGCTGTGCGAAAAACCGCTGGCCAAGAGTGTGGCGGAGGCCGAAGCCATGGTGGCGGCGGTGAAAAAAGCCGGGGTGGTCAACATGGTTTGCCACAATTACCGTCGCATTCCAGCGGTGGCGCTGGCCAAGCAGATGATCGAGCGCGGTGATCTGGGTGACCGAATTTTTCACTATCGGGCACGCTACGCCCAGGATTGGATTGCCGATCCCAGTTTCCCGCTCGTCTGGCGGTTGCAAAAGGAAATCGCCGGTTCGGGAACACACGGCGACATCAATGCGCACATTATTGATTTGGGACGGTATCTGGTCGGCGAACTGGATGAGGTCTGCGGCATGATGGAAACGTTCGTCAAGGAACGGCCATTGCTGGCGGCGACCGGAGCTGGACTTGGTGCGGCGGGAAGTACCCAGATGGGACAGGTGACTGTGGACGACGCGGTTTCGTGGATCGGACGGTTCAAGAACGGGGCATTTGCCAATCTGGAGGCCACCCGATTCGCCCATGGGCGCAAGAATCACATCACCTTTGAAATCAACGGCAGCAAGGGTTCTCTATCGTTCGATTTTGAAGACATGAACCGGCTCAAGTATTTCAACGCAGGCGACCCGCAAACCACCCAAGGTTTTCATGACATCTTGGTGACCGACGGCGGGGTCCATCCATACCTCAAGGCTTGGTGGCCGGGTGGGCACATCATCGGTTATGAGCACACTTTCGTGAATACCTTTGCCGACTTTGTGAGCGCGGTGGTGTCCGGCCATAGTGTCCAACCAACTTTTGAGGAAGGACTGCGCAATGAACAGGTGCTCGCAGCGATTGAGGAGTCCTCGGCTCAGCGGCGGTGGATTAAGCTGAAGCCGTAGACCGAGAGGATCGAAACAGGAGATGACATGCCGTCCGGGTACCCGCTCAAAAGAAGGGACCCGGGTGGCTGGTAGTGGGCAATTGAGTGACCTATCCTCTGATTGGCTCGAAAAGCCAAAATTGGCCGTTTTCTACGCGGCAACTCAGATGACGACCAAAGGGACTGCGGGAACGCCTCGCCCATTTCGAATGATATTGTATGGCTCCCCCTAGTAATAGCCCGGGCCTGACGACATATCACGCTGAAGGCTTTTCATAGGTAGTATTTCAATGCCGACATCAATTTGGTCGCGAACGTAAAACGCCAGGTGTTTGACAACGAGGTCATAGGCGACAAAAGCGTACTTGCCGAATTGAACTTCAAGAGCAACTCGGTCCTTTACAAAGTCGGTCTGATTGTAGCTAAGGATCGGGGTCTCCCCGGCGTTTTCGATTTGAATCTTTTGTTCATCGGAAGACATTGAAAGGGTTCGTCGGATTAACCTCTCGTCCTTCGTAACCCAATAGGTGATTCTTTCTTCTTTCCAACCAATGGATCCTAGTCTTTCCGAGAATTCGCGATTCATCTCGACCGGACTATAGAGCATCTTACCCACCATCCCTTTCTCCTTGCTTTGCTTGATTCGGCAAGCGGTGGCGTCGATAGCCCGCACAACCTCTAAAACGCTTTCCCAGAGCGACTTTCGATGAACTAGCAAATACTCCAAGCCATTTAAATGGGAATAAACCTCCTGGACGGTCATTTGGGAGACCTTCCCTCTTTTCCCCCATCAAACAATATCTGTTGGGAACCACTTGATTGAATTTCATTCCAGGGTGCGGTGGTTAATTGTTTACCGGCGTCTTGAGGATCAAAAACGGGACGATTCATAGGGCGAACCTCCAAGCTGCCTTCCGCTGCCAAGGCAATTCGTTCCCGCGAAATTTTGGCATACTCCGGGAGAATCTCCGCGCCAATGCCGCGACGACCATGTCGAATTGCAGCTATAACGGAGGTTCCCACACCCAAATAGGGATCGAGAACCCTGTCGCCTGGTCGAGTCAGCGCCAACACCAATCGTTCGATTAACTCGACAGGAAATTGACAAGGGTGTTCGGTCTTCTCGACGTGATTACTCTTCACATTGGGAATGGTCCAAAGGTCGCCAGGATTCTTGCCCAACGGATTACAGGAGTACTCCCCGGCACGTGGGCCTTTAAAGTATTTCTTTCCAGGGTATTTTTGAGGAACCCGAATAGGATCGACATCAAAATGATAATCGTCGCCTTTAGTGAACCAGAGGATGGTTTCGTAGCGACCTGACAACCGCCGACTGCAGTGGAGTCCATGCTCAAAATGCCAGACAATTCGATTGCGCAGACGAAAGCCTAACTCGATAAAGATTGGGAAAAGAACAATATCCAGAGGAGTAATCGCTCCGTCATCCACATAATTTCCCACTTGCCAACAGATGCTTCCCGTAGATTTCAACACGCGAGCACACTCCTGGATCACGGATTTTTGTTGGGCGATGTATGGTTTGAGTCCCTGACGCCGCTCGTATGATTTACCGAGGTTGTAAGGCGGAGACGTAACAACCAAATCGATCTCGCCGCTTGGAATTGTCGAGAGCAATTGAAGACAATCGCCTTCGAAAACGACCGCGCCCTCGTCTGAGGAATATTGCCCGGCAATTCGGCCTCTCTTGGCCAGGGAGAGGGGCTGATTCAGCGTCGTCATGGTAATCTGGGTAATGCGCTCGGGATTGCGACCGAAATCAAGAAGAGTATTCGCGTACTTTTCAACGGTAGCCAACGAAACTTCCCCAATTCCTTCGGAGGATTGCAAAATACGGTGACTCCCTGCCAAGAAGGGAGTTGCGCGGAATTCCAGGGAACTCATGCTCCAGTCAAGCCATGATTCGCCTCTAGCCAGCCTTCACGGGCGCTTTCAGGGGTGGAAATGGCGAGGTCAGTTCCAGGCCTTTAACTCCTTTTTGCTATGAGTTCCTCTTCTTCAAACCCAAACGTTGCTACAGCCGCAATTGAAACACCGGTCCACGCACCGCTTAGCGCATCAGCCGCGATTCACTTGAGCCGCATCCTTGTGCCGGTGGATTTTTCCGAGTGCGGGCGGAAGGCACTCCAATACGCCATGCCGCTCGCCCGTCAATACGGCGGAAGCCTGATTCTTCAGTACGTGGTGCAGGAACCGTATCCGGTCACCGAATTTGGAGGGATGGCCCTGGCTCAAATGGAAGCTGACCTTTCATCCAATGCCGTGACGGAATTGGAAAAGTTTGCCGACGCCGAAGTACGGCCTCAAATCCAAGCCAAAACCGTGGTTGTGGTTGGGTCGCCTGAACTGGAGATCGTCGACCTAGCCAAATCGGAAAAGGTCGATCTCATTGTCATGTCGACCCATGGGCGAACGGGATTGGAGCACATGTTTCTGGGCAGTGTGGTTGAGAATGTCGTCCGTCATGCACCGTGCCCCGTTCTGGTCGTGCGCGAAAAGGAACATGAATTCGTGGAACCGAATGCGGGTGCGGTTTAGATAGAAACTTGGTAGGACGGTTGATGGGGTTAGATTTGAAAAGAGGCGAATTCGATGGGCTCAAGGTGCGACCCTGCCTTAATTTCGCCCTTTCATGGCTAAAGCTTCTTTGATTCCGACCCCGGGACGTCGTCCCGGGCTATCTCATTTGGCCCCATCGGGGCCATGAAACGCTCCAGAATGGCTATTTGATCGAGGCATCTTTTCGGAAGACCATTGGTCGACAGTCGCATCTGAACGATTATTTTTTACCATGTGAAACAAAATGTTCCACGCTGGGCAACACATCGACTCCAACAACTGCTTCGGGTGATGCCGGTGGCGGTAGTAACAGGGCCGCGCCAGAGCGGAAAGACGACGTTGGCGCGAACTCTGGCTCCAAAAGGACGGTTTTTGAGCTTGGATGACTTTTCTATTCTCGAACAGGCACGTCGGGAACCGAGGTCGCTCCTGGCCGAACGCCCGGTCACGGTGGATGAAGTCCAGTACTGTCCGCTTGGACCGCCAATCCGACCACGTCGGTGGTGAAGTCACCCGAATGGCTTTGGAGCGATTGCGGACTTGGGGCTTGGCTCGCTGGGGCCAGCGGAAATGGTTGGATCAACGGTCGCTACGACCAAGGATTCTGGCTGGAGCAAACCGTGTATCAAACGTTGCAGACGTGGCGATCCTTGGAGCCTGCACGGCGGCGGATATCCTTCCGGCGGGACCGAAATGGGCGCGAGGTAGACTTTATCCTCGAACAGAATGATCGGGTGGTTGGATTAGAAATCAAGTTAGGTTCGTCGATCGGAGAGTCGGACACGCGCGGCCTTCGCACCTGGAGGGAATCCTTGCCAGAACGGTTTGGAACGGTCCGAGGGGTTGTCTTGAATGCCTCGGAATGCCGACTTTTAGGGCAGAACTTGTATGCTATACCGTGGGGATGGATGGTACCGTTGGATGCTTGATGACCATCTATTGAATAAACGGGAACCTGAAAGATAGACCTAAGGGTAAATAATGGCGGGAATCTCCAGAGCCGATAATGAAACATTGGGCATGGTCATGCCGAAAATTTTATCGCGCAGTGCCTCTGGTTCTGAGTATCCCAACTGCTCGAATATATTGGAGGAGCATTGAGCCAGAGCATTGGAATGAACCTGGAATTCCTTCATCGCCTGGGCAACAGCGTCGTCGCCGTGCGTCATGAGCCGATAGTGCTCCGCCTTGGTCAAGGGGTGTCCATCCCAAGTTGATTGGTTGTATTGAGCTAATATTCGTTCCAAGTCAGGGGCGATCTCCCCCAAATTCGTCCCCGATAGCGCCAACCAAAGTGGAGAAACCCTATTCAAGGAATTAAAATGGTGCGCGGGGCGGGGGTCGAACCCACAACCTTCGGCTTCGGAGACCAACGCTCTATCCAATTGAGCTACCCGCGCATCGGGTTCCAAGACCTAAAGATAGGAATATTTGCGGGGTTCGCAATGACTTTTGTGTTTGGTTGATTGCTGACTGTGCCTAAAGGAGTCGTAGTCCACGGATTCGTGGCTCCCGTCCGACTCACGTCCGTTTCCAAAGCGCCAGAGGGCTGGCGCAGTCCAAGACCTGGCGGACATTCCCTGGCTCCATCGCGCGGGAAGCGCCACGCCCCATGGGCTTACAAATTTTTGGCCCACCGCCATGCGGTCAGATGGGCTTGATACGGATATTGCCGCCACTGGTTTTTAGCCGGAGGGGCTGTCCACCGCCGTTGAATTGGCCTTTGAGCGTGCCGTCGCTTTGTTTTCCGGTAATGGTAACGGGAAGATCGGTGGTCACATCCCCGCCGCTGGCATGGGCGTCGATGTCGTACTTGGCACCCGTGGGCAATGACAGATGGATATCGCCACCTGAAGTTGAAAGACTCACTTGCGACGCCTCGGTTTTCGACAAATTGACGCGAATGCCCCCGCCGGAGGTATGCCCCTGCACACTCCCAGCCGCCTCGGTAATGGTAATGTCGCCTGCGCTGGTCTTGAGGTCGACGGGACCAGCGGCGTGGCCGACGTGGATTCCGCCACCGGAGGTGGACGCGCGAAGGGATTGGTTTGCCTGGTCGACATGGATGTCGCCAGCAGAGGT
>CAILNN010000032.1 GCA_903835555.1 uncultured Verrucomicrobiota bacterium | reverse complement strand
TTGCAATTCGGCGCTAAATCGGAAAATCGCGGCCAGGCTTTCATAAGCGGAAGCCAATTCCTCCGTCATCGCATCGAGCATCTGTCGCGATTCAAATAATTCGCCTTCAGGCGGAACTTCAAATCCCGTGGATAACGGAGCGGGCGTGCCCCTGCGTTTCCGTAAAATCAGGTGATTCTCGTCCGGGCCGCGAAAATATTTCGCCTCATCGGTCAGGGCCTGAATGATGAACAAGCCTCGGCCAGACTCCGAATCGTCGGGTGGCAGTTCCGCATGCTCTGGAAAATCAAAACCGCCGGTGCGATCGATGACCCGCGCCTCAACCAGGACTTCCGATACGATGACCTCGAGGCCCACTCCTCTGGATCGCTTTTCTGGCAGCGCATGGGTCACGGCATTGTTGGCGGCCTCGACCAGCACTAATTCCCATCCACCGATTTCATCCTCGGAAAGCCCCGCGCGTTGCAGAAAAGCTCGCGATCGAAGGCTGGCTTCCCGAACCGATTCGTAGGAACAGAGGACCTCCAAGGAATAACATTGGGTGGGAATGGTTCGTACAGGTTCCATGGATTAAGAATGGACAACCTCGAAGAGGCGATTCAGTCGTGTGACCTCGAGTATCTGGAGCACACTGGGACCTGGATTGAGGACCCGGACATGTCCACTCCGATTGAGCATGGTCTTGTGGATGGCAATCAGGGCACCCAAACCGCTGCTATCCACAAACCGGGTTTTCGACAGATCAAAATCGACCGTCGTCGTCGTCGTCGTCAGAGCTGCCCGGATACCTTCGCGGAAGGTCACCGCGTTGGTCGCGTTGAGTTCCGGAGGAACCTGCACCAGCATCACGCTTTCAGTCCGTTGCGGTTTCATGAGGTCGAATTCTTTTTCTGCCACCGTTTCCAAAGCCGACTGATCGAAAACCCAGGCGCCTTTGCTTCACCCAACAAAAACCGGTCCTGAACTTCGGTCACCGAGCCGGTCTCCAAACTCAGGAGTTCGCGTCCCCAGGCAAAAGAACGCTTCAATTCGGTGAAGGAACCGGCGTAAGTGCCCGGTCCGACAATACTGCCAACGACTTCGGCTCCATCATCCAAATAGCTATCATCTTCGATGACCACTTCGGGGCCGACGATGGCTCCGGCACCGATGAAGACATTGTCACCGATCCATGCAGGCCCCACGAGTTGGGCGTCCGCCGCGACCCGAGTTCGCAGACCGACAAAGACGCCTGCCCGTTGCTCGCGCATTCCGACCCGCATTCGAGCCAGACGTTCCATCAAGGTCAGTTGGGCCTTAAACCAAGTGGGATAACTGGTCCACAGGGCAATATCCGGCCATTGAGGAAGCGAGTCCAATGACACCGTTCTGGCACCGGAAAACTCTGGATCATGGGCCAATCCTCCGCTGATTTTCAATCCCCACAGATCTCCCTTGCCAATGACCCGCAGGATTTCCGCGGTCTTGTCGCCCGCCTGAAGGCGGACCTGTTTGACTCCTTCGCCTGCCAGGCCCGTCAACGCATGGGACAAAACCGTGCTCCCCAAAAATGGGGCCAGGACGAGCGGGGTCCGCCTGGACAAAGCGGGAACCCCGGGAGCATCAATCGGGCAATGGAGAATGACCTTCACGGTTACATGCCTTTGCCAAACAAGATGGCGGGGACAGTCTTGGTCAGCAGCCAGATGTCTTTCCAGACGCTCTGGCTCTCGATGTACAAAACATCCAGGCTGACCTGTTCGGGAAAATCAATCGAGTTGCGATCCCCTATCTCGAAAAACCCACCTTTGCGCTCACCCACCTGCCAAATACAGGTAATCCCCGGCTTGACCGTCAAGCGACGGCGGTCTGCGGGTGAATACAACGCGACCTCCCGCGGGGTCGGGGGGCGGGGGCCAACCAAGGACATGTCACCCAGAAGCACGTTCCAGAATTGGGGCAGTTCATCCAGGGAACTCTTGCGGATAAACCGCCCGACCCGGGTCACCCGGGGGTCATTCTTCATCTTAAAGGTGACACCGGAGGCCTTTTCGTTCTTGGCCAGCAACTGCTGCAAACGGGCTTCAGCATCTACGACCATCGATCGAAACTTCAACATCTTGAACTCGCGTCCATTCAAGCCGACCCGGGTTTGACGGAAAAGAATGGGGCCTCCATCCAGTTTAACCAAAGCTCCCAGGAGAAGAAGGACCGGCGAAAGCAGAATCAGGGCGAGAATGCTGGCCATAATGTCAATGACCCGCTTGATGAAGAACGTGGTATTAACCACGGCACTCCAAGTCAATCGTTTCCATCCTGCAGTGGCGTTGAGACGGGCACGCCCCATGGACGTCTGCGCCTGTAGGAGGCGGTTCGCAGCTTTTTCGGTAATATCTTCGCGGCTCATGGGCAAGTCTCGGATGCCTTTAGAATATCCCGGCAGCGGGTCAACAATTCGGGCAATCGTTCATCCAGGGAATCGACTGGAATAACCATTTCTGCCACTGCAGCCTGTCCATCGACATAACGCCGATGCATTGGCCGCACCTGTTCGTCAAACTGACGGCGAATCGATTCGGCGGAACGCTGCCGATGAGTCTGGTCACGGTGAAGTCGACGCGCAAGACGCGTTTCCTCACTGCATTCGAGAAAAACACTCAAGCTCAACATTCGTCTCAAACTCTCCCGCCGCAAGAGCCAGAGCCCGTCCAGTATCACCAACGGTTGGGGGTGCCATGGGCGGGCTTCCAAAGCCCGTGCATGGGTACCGAAATCGTAACGCGGTAATGTCGTCGGAAGACCCCGCCGAATTCGACTCAGTGTCCGGCTGAACAAACCCCAGTCGATAGCTCCGGGCCGATCAAAATTGATGCCCGCCCGTTCCTCGGCAGATAGTTCGGAAAGGTCGCGATAAAAGTCGTCGAGGCTGATCCGCCCGGCTGCCCCCTCCAACCGGCCCACCAAGTATTCGGCCAACCAAGTCTTGCCCGAACCGCTTCCTCCGACAATGGCGATCAACTTTGCCTTCATGTCATGCCCGACGATTGCTGGTCTCCTGGACTACCCGGCCAAACATGGCTTCCAGATCACGAATATATCCGTCGAAATCATAGTGTTGGGAGACAAACTGTAACCCATTCTCCCCCAACTCCTTGGCCAGCGCCTTATTGCCCAGCATCTGGTCAATTCGGGCGGCATATTGGTCCAAGTCCATCCATGGGACCAAAAACCCGGTTTTGCCGTCGATGAGCCAGTCACGAATGCCTCCGGCATCAAACGCCACCACCGGAAGAGCATAACGCATCACTTCCAGTCCAATGGTCGCAATCGGCTCAGGCCAGACGGAACTGATGGCCACGACCGAACATTCTCGGTAATAGGCCTTCAATTCCTCCTGGGGAATGAATCCCTTGAAGCTAACCCGGTCTGTCAGGCCCAGTTCTTTACTCAGCGCCTCACAGGCCGCCTTGTGGTTCCCGTCGCCCAGAATGACACATTCGAACTTGCTCTTCAGCCGCGCAAGGGCGCGCAAGAGCAGGTCTACTCCCTTTCCCCGAATAATCTGTCCCGCATACAAGATGAGATTGCGATCGCCAAAATTGCTTCTCAGGCTGGGATCACCCATGCGCGGTACAGGGCCATGGATTTCAATGCGAGACGGGTCAAAGCCATTCCCCAGCAACTCATCGCGCATATAAGTCGTCACCACGACCATCCGATCAAATCGCCGATTGAGTGCAACCTCCCGCTTCTTATCGCTATAACTGACCCATTTTACCGGCAGAGGACCCTCGTGATTGCGTACCACCGAAGCGAGACAAGGGAAAATACAATGTAGCCCCACCGGTCGGGTGCAGATTTTGCGGGTAAAGTAATCGTACTTATAACTCCGCATGCAATAGATGTCATGATCGTGCACCATGCGAACCAACGGAACACCGGACTCGACCAGCGTGCCGATCACCCTCAGGTCAGCCATTTTATGCACGTAGACGACGTCCGGACGAAAATCGACGAGTGCACGGGATGTCACCCCCTCCGGCACGCCTTCGGCCAGGGCAAACCGATGGGGAAAGGTGGTCTGCCAACCCGATTCGTTACGTCCCGTGGACGGTCCGTGAAGGATGCCGATGGAGTGGCCGAGCTTTCCCAATTCGGAGGCGGTGATTTGGGCATTCGCCTCCGCGCCCGCCAACGCTCCGAAACGCTCATGGACGTACAGGATACGCATGGGCGCTATTCCATCACCCAACCCTGCAAAATAAAACCACGAATACGAGGCAATCTGAGGATTTTTCCTACTTCCTCCGCCCAACCCCCGCAAGGTATCCCTCGCCTGACCCCGAAATCTGCGGGTCCGACTCCACGTAGCGCAAACTTGCTAGTCTGCTCGGCGGTTCATTTTGCACCTGTCGGGGGCTTCGTTGCTTCTCGGTCGCGTATTTCCAATTCTCGACCGAGTCGCGCCTCGTCCCCGCCTGTTTTGGCCGGCGCATATAGACAAAGCCATTTTGAAAACACGACACTGGAAGGTTGCTGTCAACTCTATTTTGGCATTCATTAACCATATATTGCCATTATATTACCTATCACAAAGTTGTCTCATGGACAGATCACGTCCAAAGCCTACGTTGCCACTCAAATAGAATGGTCATGTCAACTCCCATCATCATCCAAGGCGGCACGGGCGTCGGAGTTTCGCGCTGACCCTGGCCAACAAAGCGATCGGACGGGTGGGTGGATTTGAGGTGGAAGCCGCCGTGGTGAGAATGCGAAAATGGCTAATCACCTGTTGTTCGAAGGTATCTAGTGGCATGTCACCGAAATCAACTTAGCGAACATGTTGTTCGAAAACCGTTCCAGCTAGCCGCAAAGGGGCATGGCCAAACTCCCGAGCCCCCAAAGGGGCAAAATGAGGCGGCCCAGGGCAAACGCCCTGGGTTAGATGTCCCAAAAGATGTCTAGCCCTGAAGGGGCGAAATCGCCGCCAGCCACCCAAAAAATTGGATTGGGGTGTGGATTAACCTCCGCCGTATATTCGTGTTCACCCGTGAGAGCGCGGAAATACCCACCTCGCGCGGGGGCAGTGCAGCCTCGGTGCCTTTGACTTGGCGCCTTGAGTGATGTTGAAGATGGAAAAAGGTGGCCTCAACGGGATGAAAGGAAAGGAGAAGCAGACTTTTCATCTGCCAACCCCAAGGGGGGTTGAGAATCAAAGCCCGGGGTTGGCCCGTCTGGCGGCCTACCCCGGGTGAGGATTGGAGATTCATTCAACCCCAACGGGGTTGCGCACGGCTGCCCCCACGTCTGTCACCTCGCAGTTTCCATGACTTCAACGGAGCCGCGCCGGTGAGAGCGCGGAAATCCAACCCTCCAACCTCATCGTACTTCCGAGCCAAAATGCTTCAACGGAGCCGCAGTACTCGCTGAGGAAATAGCTGACGGCCTTTCCGAGAGTCGATTTGGGCAAGAGTTTGGGCTTTAATTCTTGGGCTTTAAGCCGGATGGACTCCCAGATGGCCGGAGCATGCTCCTGGCGAAGGCGGTGACGCTCCTCGGGTGTCATTTCCCTGGTGAGGCGTTCGATGCGGTAGAGGTCGCGCGGGCGGAGGATGAACCACACGGCCTGCACATCACCTTGACGCATGGCCTGGTAAAATTTGCGACGGCTGTGGGCCAGGCATCCAATGCGTTTGAGAGTTCCGATGACCTTGAGAAGCGATTCGTAGACCTCGTAGGCATCGGTCTGGATGGTGCCGTGGAAGCCCTGAAGTCGCTCCAAAGGAGCTCGTTGTCCCCGGGTGTCCTGGAAGTCGAGCAAGACATCGCCTCCCGGCACCGCATAGAACCGGAGCCAGCCGGTGGCGGCACGGCCCTGAACCTCCGGGTCGAGGACCTTGACCGGGGTCTCATCGATTTGGAGATAGGCCTCCTGCTTCAAGTGCGCCAGCAGGACCAGCCACAAGGGTTGGAGCAGAGTCGCCACATGAGCCATCCATTGCACCATTTGCTGACGAGGGATCACCATGCCATGTCGTTCACGAAAGACCCGCTCGATGGCGTAATAACTGATGTGGTCATCAAATCGGCTCAGCAGGATGTGGACGGCCAGTCCAAGACCCAGCTTGCTCTGAGGCAGGAGTTGCGCTGGCAATGGTGCCACCTGTACCCCGGCCTCCCCGCAGCGGCAGGCATACTTGGGCCGAACGATACGGCGGACCACCAGACGGGCTGGAATATAGTCGAGCTGTTCGGTGCATTCCTGCCCGATCTTTTCCGGTGCCTTGCCGCAGTGCGCACAGATGGCCAGGGGCTCGGGCTTCGGCCAACTGAAAACATTGGCTTCCAGGCGTTTTGCACAAACCCAAAGTCCGCTGCCGTCAAAGTAGAGGATCCTGACCCGGTCACGCCTGCGATTGGAGAAAACGTACAGATGTCCCTGGAAAGGGTCCTGGCCCAGCACTCCCTGCACCCGGTTGCACAACCCATTAAACCCCTGCCTCATGTCCACCGGTGCCAGGGCCACAAATATCCGGGTCGCCGGGGAGAAGTTGATCATATTCCCTCCGTCCGTGTGAGCAGTTCGGCCACCCACCCCGGCGGGACCCCCGCACTCAGTTTCAATACCTTCCCATCCGGCCACGCCAACTCCGCCGCCCACCCCTTGCATACTTTCGCAGCGGGCAACGTCATCTCGATGAATCCGCCTACCTCACTCTTCCTCTGACTCGACTCTTTTCGAGCCTTGCACAGCCACTGAACCAGGGTGCCGTGATTGAGCCCATGCTCCCGGGCAAACTTTGCCTGCGTCAGCCCACTCTGCCGATACCGCTCAATCCATTGCCGTCGTTCCGTCGCCGTATACCGCTGCCGTTGCCATCCTTCCTTGGATTCCTTCATCCCCAAGTTTTAACCGATTCACCCCGGTCGCCGCTAGATGCACCCGGCTTACCGCTTACTCTCTACCGCATCGAACGCCTCACCAGGGAAATGACACCCGAGGAGCGTCACCGCCTTCGTCAAGAGCATGCTCCGGCCATCTGGGAGTCCATCCGGTTTAAAGCCGAAGAATTAAAGC
>CAILNN010000031.1 GCA_903835555.1 uncultured Verrucomicrobiota bacterium | reverse complement strand
CGGAGTTCCCGCCGACTTTGCCCGGCATACACTCGTCCTGCCGTTCAACGATGAGACCGCCATTCGGGCCGCCTTCGCCGAACGCGGCCACGAAATCGCCGCTGTCATCGTCGAAGGCGTTCCCGCCAATGCCGGCCTCTATTTACCACTCCCAGGTTACTATGACCTCATCACTGCTCTCTGTCGGGAAAATGGAGCCGTTTTCATTTTTGATGAAGTCATGACCGGATTCCGATTGGGTCAGGGTGGCGGTGCCCAAAAAGTCTATGGATTAACGCCCGACCTTTCCTGTTTTGGAAAAATCATCGGTGGCGGGCTTCCGGTCGGCGCGTTCGGCGGACGGGCTGAAATCATGAATTATCTCGCACCCCTCGGTCCCGTCTACCAAGCGGGAACGCTCAGCGGAAATCCGCTGGCCATGGCGGCAGGCTTGGCTGCCTTGGACGAATTGACCCGCTCCGATGCCTATTCCCGCCTGGACGCTCTGGCGGAACAATTGGCCACGGGAATGAAAGAAGTGGCTCGCAAGGCGGGTATTCCCGTTTGTTGGCAGCAAATCGGCTCGATGTTCTGCGGCTATTTCACCGAGGGACCGGTGAATAATCTAGCCGACGCCATGCACTCCGATCGCGCGCGGTTCGCCCGGTATTTCCATGGCATGTTGGACGAGGGGATATACCTGGCTCCCAGTCAGTTCGAGGCAGGCTTCATATCAGCGGCTCATGCGCCCGAAGATATTGACCGTACCATCCAGTCCGCAGCAAAAGTGATGGCGACCTTGTAATCGCTATTTTCCTAACCGCAGTCCAAGGCGCAGCCGCCCGTCGTCAAGGTTCGCAAGGTCGCGAAGCCCTCTGCCGGATAAAAAAAGATATATGTGCACGTTTCCATGAGGCGGTTTCAGCCCCAAAGGGGCGAGATGAGAAAGCCCAAGGCAACGCCTTGGGAAGGCGTCGCTAATTCGTTGAGCCCTTTAGGGGCGTGACCAGAAGGCGTCGACCATCGGACCCCAACCTCAATCCGATGGTCGGTGTGAAAATAGCCCTGGCAACCCGCAAGTAGGACCTTCTTCTACTTGGTTACAGGGGATGGACTCGTCTGGAAGCCAGAGGCTTCCCAGCCCGTAGCCGGTGGTTGAGCGCAGCGACACCACCGGATCATCGTCGCTCATATCGACCGCACCCCAGCAGGGGTGCCAGCGTGCGGCAATTTCGATTTTCGACTATCCGCGACTGTATTCTGTGCTGGCTACGACACCCCGAGTCATATCCCAACTCATTGAGCCATCGGTAGCCCGCCAGGTGATTTCGTGGTCACTGGGATCCCCGGCGGCCACGCCAAGAAAGGTGACCGGGTAAGATACGGGCAACGATGCCGTGGCTAGCGTTCGCGGCGCGGCGGAGAGTGCCAAGGCACAGGCGGCAATGACCGTCTGCGACGTGAGTCGTTTGAGTTGGGGGGAATTCATTTTTGCGGATGATTCTGGCGAGTGTGTTTTGATTCCCGGATGAAGGATGTTTCAACTCGTGCTCAACGCGAGTGGTCATCCATTTTCCGGTGGCATTAGGTTCAGAATTGCCCGCCGTAAACGCACGAGATTTGGTTAGTACCTCCCGTTAAACTTACATGACATTGCTACAAACAAGTCGCAATCGGGCGACGATTTCCTATTCAAACCCATTAAACGCGAATTGTAGAACGGCCACGATGGACTGACTTTGACTGCATTCCCAACGGCAAAGTGGAACGGACTGCTGTCTTGTCATGCGCGCCGTTCCCGGTACCCTCGCCAAACTGTGAAGGGTCGTTGGTCCTATTTATTGCCGGGGATTTTCCTCGTGTGCCTGGCACTTTCCCGATGGCCGGGACTTTTGCCGCCCAATTTTAGTGCCGTTTATGCCCTGATTTTTTGTGCAGCCGCCTTTTTCCCAATCCGCCTCGGCTCTGTCATCACGATTGGGGTCCTTCTGGTAACAGACTTGGCTTTAAATGCTTGGTACCAATGGGGAAAAGGGATTCCCGTGTTTACCCCGAGTGGTTGGCTTTATTTGCTCGGCAATTATGCCGCCTACGGTTTGGTCTACTGTTTGGGGCGTCGTTTCCAAGGCGATCGAAGCGTTTCCCGCTTGGTGGGCGGTGGAATCCTCGGCGCGATCCTCTTTTACCTGGTCACCAACACCTTTTCCTGGCTGGTCAACCCGTTCCATAACCCCGAGTACAGTCGGAATCTGGCTGGCTGGATTATCGCATTGACCCGTGGTGCTGGCGATTGGCCGGCCACCTGGGAATTCTTCCGTAATTCCCTGATCAGCAGCGCTTTGTTTACCGCCCTGTTTGGGTGGGCGGCCGTTCATGCCAGCGAGGAGTCCCCGATGGAAAAGGGAGAGTCGCCTGAGCCCGCCGACTTGGAAGAAGCCGAAGCGTAGCAGTTCCATTGAGTCCCCATGAAAATAGGCGTTTTATCGGACACCCACGGGCATTTAGACCCCGCGATCTTCGCCCTTTTTGAGGGGGCTGACCATATCCTTCATGCTGGCGACGTCGGCTTTCCAAGCCTGATCATGGATTTGGAGGCGATCGCCCCGGTCACCGCCGTCCTGGGTAACACCGACGACCCGCGGTTTGAGTTGCGCGACCTGGAGAAAATCGAATTGGGTGGACGCCGCTTTCTCGTCCACCACATCGTTGATCCCAAGTCCCCATCCGATCGCTTGCAGCAGACCTACCTCCATTATTCTCCAGAAATCGTGGTCTTCGGGCATACCCACCGGCAATGCCATGAAGTGATCGCCGGACGCCTGTTCCTCAATCCCGGCTACTGCGGAGCTCCCCGCCATCAGACCCCTCGGAGCGTCGCCACCATCGAAATCGACGGCGACTCGATCACCGTTGAGTTCCATTCCTTGGCCTCAAAAAGTCAAGGCTCAGGACTCCTGAGCTCGCGCTTTGAGTGATCGTGAGGATGGAAAAAAGGTGGCCCCTCTCGACGTGGCGCAGACTTTCTAGTCTTCCAAATAACAGCTTTTCTTCCTACCCGTACAATTCACTCGTAACCAATTGACGCAAAGTAAGATCGGTAGCGAGACTCCGTCGAGCCATAGGCGGTCCGGACCACGCCGCCCTCGCCAGTTATCCCGCGCCTGACCCCGAAGCGCCACGGGTCGGAGGCTGCTGTTTCGCAGACTTTTAGTCTGCTCGGCGGTCCGTCTGTTAACGTGTCTGCGGCCAAACCACTTCCACGAGGTCAGGAGTCCTGAGGCTAGTGTCGTGTTTCCTAAATAGCTGTCCGTTACCTGAATCTACTCTGGCGCCGATCCCGAATAGTTCAGGATGGCGAAATAGTGGAACGAAGTGCCGCCCAGGACAAAGAGGTGCCAGATCAGGTGGTTGAATCGCATCCGGCGGGCCAAAAAGAAGCCTACTCCTGCCGTGTAGGAAAGCCCTCCAGCCAGCATCAGGAGCAATCCAGGTAGTGGCATCAGGCGAACCAATGGTCGAACGGCCACCAAAATCACCCAACCCATCGCCACATAGAGCCATGTGGTATTGATGATCCGGCCCGGCCCTTGAATCAACTTGGTGACAATCCCAATCGCTGCAAGGGACCAAATCAGCCCGAGTATCGATATCCCCCATGCCCCGTGCAGGACCCCAACTGTAAACGGGGTGTAGGTCCCGGCGATCAGAAGAAAAATGGCAATGTGGTCCAGAACTTCAAATCGATCGCGCGCTGGACCTTCCGGAAGCGCGTGTAACGTTGCTGAAGAACCGTAGAGTAGGAATGCCGTGAAGCTAAAGATAGCGGCGGCAAGGATTCTGGTCGGATCGCCTGTCTCGACCATCCGATTGACCAGAAAACAGCCGCCTACGAGGGCTAAACTGGCACCCGCCGCATGGCTGATGGCATGGGCCCGTTCTTCAAATGCGGACCAGGGACGTGCGATGTTCGCTTCGATCTTGGATGGCCGGTGCATGCCGTTCATCGACCCCTATTTAGCCGGATTCCGCTGCGGGTCCAGCCAGGAGGCGCACGATGCTGGCTACCGTCATCTCAGTGCCAGAGGGCGAAAGGATTTGGAAAAATGTCGCGTCAGAACTCCCTGGCCGCCAGGGAACATAGGCGGCGGAGCAACCGAGGCTGTCGGCTGCCAGAATGGTCTCGCCTTTCAACGGTAGAATCCGAATCAATCCGGTCTCCGAATCCTCGTCTGCTCGTTCACGTGGCAAGCCTCGGAGAATAGCGCCCAGGCGGAATTCCCATTCAGGTGGGAGCTCAAGTCGAAGCCGAGGTGTTTCTCTCGAAACCGCTTGTTTGAGAAAGCTTTGCGCCAGAATCGGTGAATCCACCAGATAGTTGTGCAGCCATCCGGGCGCGGGCATGCCTGGGGCACGGGTGGGCAATCGAAATCCCGGCAATCCGGTCGCCAAGACTGTGCGAGCCAAATTTCCTCCCTGATCCAAACCGAGTGCAAATTGCACCGCCCAACCCAGTAGAGCGCCAGCGCCGCCGCCCCAAGGCCCCTCCAGAATTTGATCGGGAAACAGGGGGTTGCGAGCCGATTGTTCTGTAAAAAACCCGATGCAAACCGCGCTCAATTCCTCCGCCAGTTGAACTAGTTCCAGGGCAATGCCGCTTTCCGCCGCTCGCACAAAAGTCGTGCCCCAAAGGCCTGCTCCAATCAATGAAGGCTGTCTCCAAGGCTGGTTCTCCATCAAATGGCCAGCAGACCTAGTTAAGCCACCGTAAGGAACAACCGCGAGCAGGTTGTCGATGGAATCAGAAAGGAGTTCCTCCGGACTTAGAATTCCTTTCGTGAATCGGTGGTGCAACTCATCCATGGAAAGCTCGCCAAAAGTCGGCAACGGTTCCAAAGGAGGAAGAAGTGGGGCAGCCATAAATTCACCCGGCGATCGGGGCAGGGTGGCAGATTTCCGTTTCTCCATGCTTCTCAAACAGCTCCATCAAGCGCTGCCGCATGATCAGTCCGGGCCGGTCCGAGGCCATATGCATTTCAGCTCGTCGGCTAAGGTCTATGGGGGTATCGGCATCCGTCGCTTCCAAGATGTTGCGGTCCTCGGCAGTCACGACCCGATCAAATGCGATAACATCTTCAGCCTTAACCTGTTCTTCTGTATCATTCCGGAACACAAATTGAACCACCTGGATGCGGTGGTCATCAATCGGCGTTGCGCAAGTGACGATGGTATGCACCAAGCCATGGGGATAGGCGATTCGTAGCTTCCGAATGAACGGAATCCACCACGTGTTGCTCATTGTCCGGACGGTTTCAGCTTCTTCGGTCCCCAAGGCTTTCCGAAGTCCCTCGGGGTTCTTGACGGGCACCACGGTGTGAAAGTGAAAACCGTCTTCAAAGGGAACAATTTCCGCTGATGACGGCTTGGGATGATTGGCCTTTCCAAAAGAATTCTGATGCACGAAGGAGAAATGCGCGTTATCAAATGAGTTCTCCATCAATCGCAGGGCACCGCAGTTCCAGACCTCATAAAATTCATCGATCTGTCGGTAACTTGGGTCCTCGGCTTCGGCAAACTCCGGGATGCTCGTCAACGGTTCGTCCAGACACACCCACGCATAGCCGTAGCGGCCCTCACAGTGGTATCCCGTCACACATATTCCGGCGGGAGAACTTTGGTCTGCTGCCTGTGGGACGCGCGTGCAGCGACCGGTGCGATCATAGGTCCAGCCATGATAGCCACAGACAATTTCACCGTTGGTCACCCAGCCCTTGGATAAACGCGCCGTCCGATGGCAACAGCGATCCCGCACGGCCGCAGGTTTCCCCAAAGCGTCCTTCCAAAGGACAATTTTTTCACCCAACAAGGTGAATGGCTTCGGACCGTCAATTAAGAACGATAAGGGCATTACGGCGTGCCAAAACCGCCGGAGAACCCGTTGTTGGGTGACAAGCATAACTGTTCAAGGTTGTTGCAGCCGGATGGCTGGTTGACGGAGGGTTTAACGCCAACGGATAAAACCATGCCCCATTCACTCCTCATTCACAACATCGGTTATTTGGTGACGATGGATGAATCCCGCGCCGTACTGCGCGATGCCTTTATCCATTCGCAGGACGGACGCATTGTGGCGATTGGAAAAGGGACACCGCCCGTAC
This sequence comes from uncultured Verrucomicrobiota bacterium, assembly GCA_903835555.1. Lineage (GTDB taxonomy): Bacteria > Verrucomicrobiota > Verrucomicrobiia > Limisphaerales > UBA9464 > CAILNN01. The sequence continues at coordinate 276 of CAILNN010000031.1, read as the reverse complement.
TGGCTGAAGGCGAGACTTTGGACGCGCGGGGAGGGATTGCCTTGCCTGGACTGATCAATGTCCACCACCACATGATTCAGAATCTGGTCCGGGCTTGGGCACCAATCGCCAATGAACCCCTCTACGGGTGGCTCAAGGGACTGGCACCGGTTTGGCGAAACGCCCGACCTGTTGACGCGCGAATTGCCACGGAAGTCGCGCTTGCCGAGTTGATGCTCTCCGGGTGCACAACCACCGTCGACCATCATTACGTGTTTGTTGGCGGTTACGAAGGCT
>CAILNN010000030.1 GCA_903835555.1 uncultured Verrucomicrobiota bacterium | reverse complement strand
TTCCTGACCGCTGCCTTTATTTATGCCAGATTGGGCGGATGGATTTCGGACTTGGAGGTTTCTCCAATCACGAATTCCCCCGCCCGATTTGCGACCTCTGGTGGTCTATCTGGTGGTCTATCTGGTGGTCTCTCTGGTAGCCTAATTAGTGGTTCAGCACGTTTAGCCGGTGCTTCCGATGACGTTCAATCCCTCCAGCGACGGGTTGTCATCGAAGCTCTTCCTCTCATTCTTGTTTTTTCGGTTGCCGCCGCCTTCGCTGGTTCTTTTTCGGCCACTCGCATAATCGCCCCGTTCGTGAGTCTCAACAAGCGCTTGGCTGCGTTCAACGATTCCAAATCTGACATGGAGATAGAATTCCCTCAGGTTGATCGCGAGTTTCAAGAATTGATTGTGCATTTTCGTGGTATCCTGGAGCGATTGACCACTGCCCTGAAGGATACCCGCGAATATGCGGCCGAAGTGGCTCATGAACTTCGAACCCCTCTCCAGGTCATACGCCTGAAACTGGAGACGAGTCAGCTCATGATCGATCCGACGCTTTCGGAGGAACTTCAGGAGGAAGTTTATCGCCTTCGACACGTCGTGGAACAGGTGCTGTTGATTGCGAAAGCCGGACGCAAGCGATTGACCTTGCAAACGTCTAGATTCAGCATCTCTGGACTGACAGACGAGTTGGTGGAGGACTTTCATTTGCTGGCTGCGGAAGAAGACCGGAAGCTGTTGTTCAAATCCAGCGGAAACTATTATATCCTATCTGATCCCAAATACTTCCGTCAGGTGCTCCATGCCCTTCTTTCGAATGCCATGACCCACGGTGAGGGGGAGATTCGGCTTCGAATCACCCAACGCGCAGACCGTGCGCGTCTATTCATCTGCAATCGAGTTCGCATGTCGCCTGGCTCCAATAATCTGACTCTCGGATTGGGATTGAGGGTCGTTAAAGCCCTCCTTTCGATAATGCCCTGCACGGCATTCCGACGATACTCGGGGGCCACCGTTTATGGCGTGCTCCTGGAGTTTGCGACCGTGTCGCCCCCCCCCGCGAGCCCTCCTCTGGCGATTCCAGGCTGTCAGACAGCCTGAATGCCGATCAGGATGGCACGGTGAGCCCATCGGCAATATTCGTTTCTTGACTCCTCGCGGTCATCTGGTCTTGTGTGATCGAGTATGGCGAAGTCCAAGGAAAATCAATCTGACGTTGCAGGAAACTCTTTCTCCGAGAAAACGAGAAGCTCTCGAAGTCCTCAAACCTCCTTTGTCCGACCCATCTCTTTCAGCCCATACACGTGGCTCGGGTTATGGGCGGGCGGCGCATGGTCGGTACATTCCGAGGATTCCATCGGTTATCGCTATTCCAACTATCAGGAGGATGGAGGCCGGATCGCAATTGAAACCCATGCGGCGGACTTTTCCCTAGCCGTGTCACCAAAGTTGACCCTTAAAGGCTCCTTGGTTTACGACGCTATTTCGGGAGCAACCCCCACAGGTGCCCCGCCTCCAGATGGCAGCGGTCAAGTTCCCTTGGTTGAGCTAAAGGACACCCGAAGAGCCATTTCAATAGCTGCTGCCTGGCAACAAGATCGCTTCTTGACCACTCCCCAGGTATCGTACAGCAAGGAGCGCGATTATGAATCGACAGGTCTCTCGCTGAATGAATCCATCGATTTCAACCAAAAGAATACCACCCTAAATCTTGGTTTGGCCCATGATTTTGACCGCGTATTGCCTAATCATGGAGAGTGGATTCGCGATGCTCGCTCAAAGGAGAACACCGACGTTCTGCTGGGCTTTGTTCAACTTCTCGACCCATATACATTTTTCAATGTCAATCTGACCATAGGTTACGGATCAGGGTTCTTGACAGATGCCTATAAACGCGTGGTGTTTCCAGAATTTAGTCCGGATATCCTGCTCCCAGAAAAGCGTCCCGACTATCGATTCCGACAGGTCATGTATGTAGGGATCACCCATTTTATTCCTGAGTTAGGTGCCGCCACCGAGCTCTCCTATCGCTTTCATCACGATAGCTACGACATCGTTTCGCATACCGCTGCCTTGGAATGGCGGCAAAAACTGGGTAAGCGACTGACCGTCTCGCCGTTGATTCGCTTCTATGAGCAATCGGCAGCCTCGTTTTATTCTCCAACCATTTCAGGTGACCCCCGCCCAGACCAAGGTTCGCCAATCCCCGATTACTACTCTTCCGACTATCGCTTATCTCAGCTCCGAAGTTGGACGTTTGGTGTTTCTGCCAACGTTAAGGTGACGGACTTTTGTACCGTAGACTTGGGCTATCAACGGTATGAAATGTTGGGTTTGGACGGTATCACCGCCGCCAGCGCCTACCCGAAAGCCAATGTTTTTTCAATCGGACTTCATCTCACCTTTTGATTCATTCCCATGAAACGATTTCGCTGGATTCTTTGGCTGATCTTGCTGACTTCAATCGGATGCACCAACGTCAAACCGTGGCAGCGGGCCACTCTTGCCGATGAAACAATGCGCCCGGGACGAGACCCGCTCGGGGATTTGCTCTCGGATCATATGTGGTTTTCACGCGAGGCTGCCTCGGGCGGTCAGGGCGTTGGAGGAGGCGGATGCGGCTGTAATTAAAGCCGGTTCCTTTACCCCTATTCTCTGCGTCCCATCGACCTCTTCGGATTTCGAAAGGTTCAATTCAGTTTTGAATAGTCGCGTTTGAAACGTTTTGTCATTCGGTCTTTCAACTTCCGGATGGCATGAGCTTCCATCTTCATACCAGCAATCAACTGGAGCGCCTCGCGGATCGGTTGGCCGCGCTCATGGTCCTGGCTCCCGCCTCGCCATTCGTCCCAGAACCAGTCGTTGTCCATCATCTCGGCCTTGGTCAATGGCTCCGCGTCGAACTCGCCCGACGCTTGGGTGCCTGTATTCAGGTCGATTTTCCGCTTCCCCGCGCCTTTGTTGACCAACTGGTAAGCCGATTGGTTGATGGGGATGATCAACGCCCGATTTCCGTCTCATTCGACCGTCCCACCATCGAATGGCACCTTTACCGCCTGCTCGGTGAATTACCTTCCACGGATGATTGGAATTTTCCTCGCCGTTATCTTTCCGATAGCGACCCCGCCAAACGCGCCGACCTTGCTGCCGAGTTGGCGAATCTTTTTGATCAATATCTCGTCTATCGTCCCGACTGGATTGCGGATTGGTCCTCGGGCGGCGGGTGCCATTGGCAGTCCCAACTGTGGCGAAACCTTCAGGCTCGTGTCGGGGCTATTCCCCCATCGGAAAAACGGGCTGCCGCTCTCCAAGCTCTGCGGTCCGGGCGCACCCCCTTTCCTCCCAATCGGACGCCTCCGCGAGTCGTCCTATTTGGCGTCTCGTCCCTTCCGCCGACCTACATGGAAGTGATGGCGGAGCTATCCCTATCGACCGAAGTGCACGTTTTTGTCCTTCAGCCGTGCGCAGAATGGTGGGGAGATATCGTGACGGGCCGCGAATTGAGACGTGAATTGCATCGGCTGCGGCGTTCGTTTCACGATGCTGAGGCTCTTCATCTGGAAATTGGGCAACCGCTTCTGTCAGCGTGGGGTGAGCAAGGGCGCGATTTCCTCAGGCTCTGGCAGGAGCAGACCGACCTTGAGGAATACGCAGATTTCGGCGACCCCGGACAATCAAGCCTCCTGTCGCTGGTTCAGCGGGATTTGTTGAGCTTATTTGATCCTCCTGCGAAAACACCTCCCGACGATCGCCGCGAGGTTCTGTTTCAGGACGACTCACTACTCGTTCATTCCTGTCACAGTCCCTTGCGCGAACTCGAAGTCCTCCAGGATCGCTTGTTGGATTGGTTCCAACGTGATCCCGGTTTGGCCCCCAGGGATATCGTCGTCATGGCTCCAGACTTGTCCGTCTATGCACCCCTCATCCCGGCGGTTTTTGAAACCCCTGAATCCTTCGACCGACGCCTGCCGTATTCCCTTGCAGATCGTCGGACGGTGGAAGGCAGCGGGCTGTTTGCGGCGTTTCATCGATTGCTCCGCTTGGTCGGGTCTCGTATGGAAAAGGATGCTGTTCTTGCATTGCTGGAATGCCCGCCCTTGCGCTTCTCCGCCGGAATTGAGGAACGAGACCTTCCAACCATCTCCCATTGGGTCGATCGCTTGTTTGTCGAATTTGGCCGGGATGCCGCCCATCTCCTCCAGTTAAACTTATCGAGCTTGGGTGCGCGAACTTGGCGACAGGCCATGGACCGGCTCTTGCTTGGCTTCGCGGTCCCCGATGGCGATGCCCTCCTATGGACATCCCCCAATGGCGACGAAATCGCTCCTTTTCCTGGCTTGGATGGCGAGGCCTCCGAATTGGCCGGTCGCTGGGTCGAGTTTGCGACGATGGTTGGCAGTACCCTTGCCGAATGGGAAACACCCCATACCCCCACACAATGGGTATCGGTCTTCCAAACGGCATTCACTCAATTCTTTTCCGCTCTTTCAGATTTGGCGTCCGACTTGGCCGAACTTCGTCAGACCATTTCCAATTGGGGAAACTACCTAGCCGCTGCTGGCGATGCAGAAAGACTGCCGTTCCATGCCATCCAATCGTCGCTGCTTCGTGAAATCGAAGTCGACCGATCGGGAGTCGGATTTCTGACCGGCGGAATCACATTCTGCGAACTCAAACCGCTGCGTTGCCTCCCCTTTCAGGCCATCTGTATTCTAGGACTCAATGACGGTGCATTCCCCAGAAGCCCCGCTCCTCCCAGCTTCGATTTGATGGGACACCAGCCACGGTTCGGTGACCGCTCGGCCCGCTCGGATGATCGATATCTGTTCCTCGAAACCCTCATCAGCGCCCGACGATGGTTGCACCTCAGTTATTTGGGGCAAAGCGAAGCCGATTCTTCCTCGTTGCCGCCTTCTCCCGTTATTCGACAATTGACCGATTACCTCGATTCGGCTTTTCGTTGTCTCCCATCCAAAGAGGGAACGGAGCCTAAGAACCCTTGGATGGTCGCTCATCGTCTTCACGGATTCAGCGCGGAGTATTTCTCCATCGCGGCCCGCCAGGGCCAAAGTCGGACCTTTAGTTTCTCCTCCGTCCAGGCACAAGCAGCCCAAGTGTCTGCATCCTCCCGATTTGCTTCCCATCCCTTCTTGGATGACGAGACCCGCCTTGATCTCATCTCAAATAGAACGATCGCAGTCGGGGACCTCGGGCGCTTCTTTCAACACCCAGCCCGGTCATTCCTCCGTCGTCATCTGCGAGTCGAACTCCATGATCCTTTCCTTCGGCAGGAAGACCCGCTAGGGCCGGATCTGACAAAACCGAAAGACCCTCGCCTGATAGACCGAATCACAAGTCTCCTGCTGGCCAACCGCGATGCCCGCCGACTTGCACCCCTCCTTGTTGCGGAAGGTCTGCTGCCTCCCGGTACCCCAGGTGCCTGGATCCTGGAGCAATTGATTCCGCAAGCTGAGGAATACTTGGAAGAGCTGCGCCCATTCCTCGAATATGGAACCGCTGCTCGACGCCTCCTGTTTCAATTCCCAGTGGCGGAACGTATTTGTGAGGGGCACATCGATTTTTTTTCGAATGGTACCGTTCTTCAACGACTCCCTCGGAAGCCCAAGGGAAAGGATTTCTTGAGATTCTGGATTCCGTGGTTGACTGCCTCCGCTGCCGCTGTCGAGGGTCCTCGACAAGGAATTCTAGCCTCGCCCGACGGCATCTGGGCTTTTCAACCCGTACCTGATTCCCGCATCCATTTTCTAGAGTTACTTCATCTCTACGATATCGGCCAGCAATACCCGCTTCGATTCTTCCCACGCGCCTCCTGGGATTGGTGGTCAGCCTTCTCCGGTAACGAAGACCGCCGATCCAAAGCTCAAGAAGCCGCCCAAAATACATGGAATGGCAACGATTTTGGCTGGATATCCCCCGAGAAAGAAGACCCAGCCCTCCACATTCTATTCGGACACGAAGAGGACCCACTGAACGACCAATTCGAATCGTTAGCCATAAGGATTTTTAGCCCAATGGCAAGCGTACTCAAGAAGGTATGACTTCTCCCGTCGAATTCGACCTGGCTTCGACGCCACTGCTCCCCGCTGTGACCGTTCTCGAAGCCAGCGCTGGTACGGGAAAAACCTTTGCTATCGTCGGTTTGTGGCTTCGCCTATTGCTGGAATCAAATTTGCCGCATGATCGTATCTTGGTGGTCACCTTTACCGATGCGGCATCTGCTGAGTTGCGCGATCGGATTTATCAGCGTTTGGTCGATGCATCGGACGCCATCTCCCAGGGCCACACAAAAGATCCATTTCTATCGTCACTGCTGAATCGCTGCCGTGCGAACGATCCAGAGCTGAACGGCGCTCTTCGTCAGTTGAATATGGCTCGGGCCGATTTTGATGAGGCTCCCATCGGAACTATTCACGGATTTTGCCATCGCGCCCAGCGAAGCCGAGCCTTCGAAGCCGGGGAATCCTTTCACCAAGAGTTGACGCCCGATACGGCGGCGCTCCATGTGGAATTGGTCCGTGACTGGTGGAGTAGTCACCTATCGGATGCCCCCATGCTGCTCGTGAGCTGGGCGAGTACCGCCGGGAAGTCTCCCAAAAATCTGCTGGGCCTCGTTCAAGAATTGGACCGTCGGCCTGAAGTTCGCCGCCTTTCAGCCTCCTGTGGTGGTCAGCTTTCAGATCACTCCGACCAAATGGCTCTTTCATTGGGAAAACTGAGGGCCGAATGGAAACGGAATCGTGCGGTGTTATATCCGCTTCTCGTCGACCGAAAGAAATGGGCCAGCGCCAAAAAAGGCACTGGCTCCGGAACGTTTCGTAACCAGGGACTTCACTTGGCAACCTGCCTTGACGGCAGTGATGAGCCCAAGGGGTACCTGGAACTCTGGAATTTTTCCCTTTCAAACATCCGATCCTTCGCTCAACACGCCGATAATCTCGACCTCCATTCACCATGGATGGAGGAACGCCAGCGTCTTGAAGAGGCGGCCCACAGCTGGTCGGACGCTTGGGAATCCGCCTTCCTCGATTGGGCTGCACAGGAGATCCCGCGACGTCAGCGGGAGCGGCGACAGTTCTCCTACGGGGACCTACTGACACGGCTCCGGGATGCGCTTTTCCGAGCCGGAGGTGATGCGCTTTGTCAGGCAATCCGCAGCGATTATAATGCCGTTCTGGTCGACGAGTTTCAGGATACCGATCCAGTTCAATGGCAGATTTTTCAGCGCCTTTTTGCTGTGCCAGACCACCAACTCTGGTTGGTGGGTGACCCTAAACAGGCGATTTACGGGTTTCGCGGAGCCGATATTTTCACCTACCTCGACGCCGTCCGCGTTGCTGATCGCCGCTTTACGCTTGGCGTCAATTGGCGCGCAGGTGGCCAATTGGTCCGTCACCTCAATCAATTCTGGGAGTTTCCCTCCCGCCCGTTTGTCCTTTCTGGGATTGAGTTTCGAGCCATCCGCGCCGCGCCTGAGAAGGAGTTAGATACGCTAACCGATGCCGATGGAACGACGGCACCATTTCAAGTCTGGACTCTTCCTGAATCGGAACAATCCAACGCAGAAAAGACGATGCGCCATCTTGCCAAAGGCGTAGCGACCGAGGTTGTCCGCCTACTGGGCAGCGGTGCCCGCTTGAAGTCCCGTCTCCTCAACCCCGGCGATATTGCCGTGCTGGGTGAAAGCCGTAGGCAGTTGGAAGCAGTTGCTGCTGAGTTGCGCCTTTGCGGGGTTCCTGCGGTCGCTCCGACCCGAGAACGCATCCTCCAAACCGCCGAGGCCGCCGAATTTGAACGGTTCCTCGCCGGAATTATCGCTTTCGATCGCGAGCCGATGACACGCGGAGCTCTCGCCAGCGATTTGGTCGGTCTCGACGGGGCCGCCCTCCGGCAGTTGATGAAGTCGGAGCCCGTTTGGCTGGAGTGGCTGGACCGGGTGAAGAAATGGCGCGACATCTGGTTTTCTTATGGGCCGCTCGCGCTTTTTCGACAAGTTTCCACGGATTGCCGCGCCACCGCCAGATGGCTTTCTCGGGTAAATGGTGAACGCCTCCTTACCAATTATACCCATGTAGCCGAGTTGCTTCAATTAGCCGCCATCCGCCAGACCCTGGGACCGCGCGGGCAAATCCAGTGGCTGACCGCGCGAAGGAAATCAGACGAAAATCTGGAAGAGGATGACACCGTCCGGATGGAGCGGGATGATGATGCCGTCCAGTTGCTCACCTTGCATGGAAGCAAGGGATTGGAGTTTCCCGTTGTCTTTTGTCCCTTTTGGCAGAGATCGGTGCTCCCCAAGCTGCGTCATGATCCCATTAAACAAGTCGTTGTTCATCCGACCCCAGGTTCCTCGGAGAGCGTTTGGGACCTCGGTTCTTCACAATTTAAGGACCATCGAGCCCTGGCTCGCGTTGAACAGTTAGCGGAAAATATGAGGCTCCTGTACGTGGGCCTGACTCGCGCCAGCCGACGCTTGTATCTCGGTTGGCAGATGCCTGCGGAATCTGGTTCCTCCCTCGGTTGGTGGTTGCAGGGAGATACCTTTTCCTCCGCCCATGCGTGGTTGTCGGAAGCGTCCAATTCAAAAAAGACCGAAAATGGCAGACTACACCAATGGGCTGCCCAGGCGGGGGTGCCTGTTCGCGAGGTTCCCGAGGCCAGGCAAGACCGATGGGTATCCATTTCTGTCACAAATGACTCCCCTGAACCTCGTCTCTTTTCTGCAAAAATTTCTCGGCAGTGGCGCGTCGCCAGCTTTTCCTGGCTATCCGCCGAGGGCCATGACGCACCTGCTGATCGTGACCCGATCCTCCAGACCGTTGATGCAGGTGAAGAAGGTCGAAGCCTGTCATTGGACCCGTTTTCGGTATTGGCCTTTCCGCGCGGACGCGAGGCCGGCACCTGCCTTCATCGAGTGCTGGAGTTGGGCTGTGTCGGGGCATGGAAAACAGGTTCAGCGATGGCACAAATTCAAGAGGTGCTTGCCGATTTTGCCATTCCCGTCGATTTTGCCCCGTCTTTGACCAAGTTACTAACGGATGTCGAAGCCTCTCCGCTAACGGTAAATCCCCAGCCGTTGACCCTGTCGGATTCCCCTTTCGAGGAACGCGTCGCCGAGTTGGAATTTAATCTTCCGTTGGCTCCGTTTTCTTTGACTGACTTGGTTGCAGTTCTCCGGCGACATGCGAAGGAACTTCCGGTTGGCTTTCTCGAAGCGCTCGCCTTTCTTGAATTTCCGCCTGTGGAGGGTGGACTGCGCGGTTTTATCGACTTGGTTTTTCGAGCCCAGGGCCGGTTCTGGGTGGTCGATTGGAAGTCCAATTATTTGGGGAAGACCAAGTCTGATTATTGCCAACAAGTGCTGGACAAAGAAATGAACGCAAGACTCTATCCGCTCCAAGCTCTCATCTATTCTCTCGCCGTTGATCGTTGGCTCCATTTGCGCCTGCCCGGATATGATTATGAAACCCATTTTGGCGGCGTTCGATACTTCTTCCTCCGAGGTATCGATCCCCACCAGCCAGGCCAGGGCATTTTCTCCCTCCGTCCGAGCGCTGAATTGATTCGAGACTTTGCCTCGACGTTACTCGTCTTTCCGAAGTCGGATGCGCTTCCCCGTTGAGTTTATGAAGAGCGCTTCTAATCTGGATACCTTTTCGCCATTGGCACGCCAGTTCGCCCTTCGACTCAATGGGTGGTCCGCAGCTCCATCCGATGCCTTGGTTTGGGCGGCTGCCTTGGTTTGCCATTTCCGTTCGGAAGGCCATACCTGTCTTCCGCTTGCCCGTGTCGCCGGATGCCCATTGGACGAAATCCTTGAAAAATCCGAGTCGAGCAATCGCCTTCCCGAATTGGGAGCGTGGATAGAGGCGTTGCTCCAGTCCGGTGTGGTGGTTCCCTTCGATTCGCTGAAAATCGGGGCAGGGGACTACTCTGCCCCCAAAAGTCCTTCTACCTCGGTGCCTTTGGCTCCCCTAATCTTGGGCCCGGATTCCAAGCTCTACCTTCATCGCTACTGGGCCTACGAGCAAGAAGCGGCTTCACAGTTGCGCCGACGAGCGGTCCAGGTCCACAACCATGACCTGGAAAAGCTGACCACGCTGTTCCGGCAATTCTTCCCCGTTCAACCCGGGGATTCCTTTAATTGGCAGGCTCTTGCCGCTCTTTCCGCGGTCCGCCGAGGTTTGACGATTCTTTCTGGCGGACCTGGCACCGGCAAGACCCACACCATCGCCTGGCATCTCGGACTGCTCTTCGCGCTACACAGTCCAGGCACTCCTAGAGTGCACCTCGCAGCCCCTACCGGAAAGGCAGCCGCCCGCCTTTCCGAAGCGATTCGTGTTGCCTTCGATAAAATCCCGCCAGGTATCCCTCGGCCACCCTCCGAATTGGCTCAGGCATCGACTCTGCATCGATTGCTCGGAATCCGGCCAGGTGCCGGTGATTCCGAGTCTCTTGAACCGCGCCTGTTGGCGGCGGATGTCGTCATTGTTGACGAGGCTAGCATGCTTGACTTGGTTCTCCTCGTCCGTCTCCTCCGATCCTTACCCGATACCACTCGGTTGGTTTTAGTCGGTGACCAAAACCAACTGGAAGCCGTCGAAGCGGGAAGCATTCTGGGCGAAGTATGGTCCAATCCAGCATGTGGACGCTATTCGCCAGCGTGGTCAACCGAAGTAGAGCAAATCTTGGGGCAAACCATCCCGTCTACCCAAATCGAGTCCGCGGTATCGCCGCTGGCGGATTCTTTGGTTGAACTCCAAAGAGCGCACCGCTTCGGCGAAGAAAGCACCATCCAACTCTTCAGTCGGGCCGTTCGGCGGGGCCAGCTTCAAGAAGCCCGCGCCGCTTGGCGGGGAAATGCTTCAGGATTCACCCTCCGAAGCCACCCATCTCGATCGCAAAAAACTTCTGTCTTGGCCGCTCGTTTTCTCGCCTGGCATCGACGAATATTGGCTGTTCCAACGCCTGCCGCGGCCCTGGCGGTTTATCGCGAGTTTCGATTGCTCACTCCACTCCGTCGTGGTCCATGGGGAGTGGAGACCATTCATCAAGAGTTACTCGCAGAGTTTGTGCGACGCGGAGTCATTCCGTCAGGAACAACGTGGTACCCAGGCCGTCCCATCCTGATCACCAGCAATTCCATCGATTTGGAACTGAGCAACGGCGATACCGGACTGACCCTAAACGACCCCGCCGACGGACGCCTCAAGGTCTGGTTTGAATCCGCGAATGGCGAGGTCCGCTCTTTGTCTCCCCTGCGCATGCCCGCTCACGAAACCGCCTATGCCATGACCGTTCACAAAAGCCAGGGCTCTGAGTTTCAAGAGGTGCTGCTGGTCCTACCTGAAGAGCCGCACCCGCTGGTGAACCGCGAGCTCATCTACACCGCCGTGACCCGGGCGCGCCAAACCGTGGAAATCTGGGCGACCGAATCAACCGTGCTCGCCGGCCTGGCTCAAAATGCCCAACGCCATTCAGGCATGGCCAAGGCCCTGTGGTCTGATAAAGAGACGGTTGAAGCGGGCTAATGATGATTTCAACCCCACAGGAGTTGCGCCTGTGTCACCGTTCACTGCAAAACCAGCTACCCTGAGGCGCTGAATCCAAAGGAATTGCCTCGGGGTTTGGAAGGCCTTTCTATTTTTCACGCGTGCTGAGCCTAGCGATAGGCTGTTCGGGAGTGGTCCATTTTGCTCCCCTGCAGGTAAGTCGAAATTCTCAAACTTGGCCGTGTGACAGAAAAAAGCCACTTCGACGCCGAACGAAACGACAGTACTTTCTATGCAACCACTGATGTCCTGCTCTTTTCGGCTCTACCACCACCCATGGTCAAAATAACTCTCCCTTCTGGTTTCCGATCGGAGCTCCGCTCTCTAATTTCTTTGAGGCGTACAGTCGCCGTTGCTCTGAGGCGGTTTTCCAATTCTGGTGATATTGAGTATTGGGCAATAAGCTGACGACGGTTGTCAAAGTCATCCAGTAGTTGCTTTGGATACTTGCGCGCCAGAAATGTCAATGATTCCCTGAGTAACGGAATCCGTTTATCCATAGGTAGGAGGGTTTCGTATTAGGGAGTTAATGTCAAGGGGAAGCATCCACCAAGGCGTACGTATCCTGATAAGCCTCCGTCAGATCGCCCGTCTGCGTAGAATTCTTGCCGATATTCCCGGTTTATTGATAAAGCCAACCCCAAGCATCCGGATGGAAGCTCCAGTTCGATCGCTTTGCCGGAACTGGGGTCTTTCCATAGACCGATGACACGATTGGATGGGTTGAGTTTATGGTCGGGGCGGCTTAGATTGGCCATTCCGAGGGAAGTTCATCGTATTCCTCTGGTGTTAATGCCAATTCCGGGAGGACGATGCAATCAACGCGTCCGAGCTCCCCGGCGGCTGCATCTACCAACCCCACGATCGCTTTTTGCCACTCTGATTTTTGTTTGCTACCCTCGTTGGTTTGAGTTGAAAGCTTAGGAAGATGGCCACAAAACGCATTAGGTTGGAACTCAAAGGTCCCATAACCGGAAGCCGAATGTTGGTCGGTTACCGGTACGAATTGTCGAGGAGACACATGTAGAGGCCACGGTAAAATCAGGCACCGTAATTGATTCGTGACATCGCATGAAAGACTAATATCAACAGAATTCCAACGGGAGATCACTGAACTGTTAATGATTAAGGCCAAATGATGGCTCAATGATCGGAGTGTTAGGCCTACCTGAGTTGAGAACTTTGCGGAGATTCGTGTTTCCAATCAGATGCTGAATTGCTGATTTAATTGTCCAAGCGGTGTATGACATTCTTGCAAAAAAGTTGTCGATTGTCTTCCAATCTCGGTTGTGAATCGTTTTGAAAAATATCGAATCATTGCTTTCGTCGCCAAGAAGAAACTTGTACTGAAATTCATCTATTCTTGGGGCGGCCTTGATTTCCTCCTTATTGCTTTCATTCTGTATCTTTGTCGAAGTAGAAAATCGGCACTTTTTCCGTAGGCGGGATTTTTCGATGGCCCCCCTCGCCATCCACCACCCTTTCCCCTATCTTCATCCCGTGACGGCTAGAGCCCCATGGATTGATGGACACGGACGCGTGATGCGTGACCTGCGGGTCAGCGTCACTGACCGTTGCAATTTCCGTTGTCTCTATTGCCTCCCCGAAACGGAGGAGGCCGCCCAATTCTACCGGACCAAGTTTGCTCCGATCTCTACGTCCGGCTTATCGACTACCCTGCGCGAGCCAATTTGGAAGCCCCGCTCGGAAATCCTTAGTTTCGACGAGATCGAGCGCATCGTCCGCCTCGCCGTCGAACATGGAATCGAGAAAATTCGGGTCACCGGTGGCGAACCGATGCTCCGCCGTGGGCTTGTCGACCTGATTGCCCGGTTGTCCGCCATCCCAGGCGTCCGCGATCTCGCGATGACCACCAACGGGTTCTATTTTGGTGACAAGGCAGAGGCACTTCGCCAAGCGGGTCTTCAGCGGATTAGTTTCAGCCTCGATTCGCTGGATCCTTCCAATTTCAAACGCATGACCGGACGCGATGGTCTTGCCGATGTCCTTTCTTCCATCGAAAAGGCTCAGGCATGCGGTTTTGCCCCCGTCAAGGTCAACGCCGTCGTCATTCGTGGCCTGAATGATCACGAGATTCCAGATTTGGCCCGCTTTGCCCGAAGCCATCGCCTGACCTTTCGCTATATCGAGTTCATGCCGCTCGACTCCGGCCATGTTTGGCAACGAGACTTGGTGGTGCCGGGACGCGAAATCCTTTCCCGCCTCCAATCCGAATTCGACCTGGTTCCGATTTCCAACGCCACCAATCCCTCCGAAACCGCCCGCCGATGGTCGTTTGCGGATGGCGTCGGCGAAATTGGCATCATTGCTCCAGTCACCGAGCCCTTTTGTGGGCACTGCAATCGACTTCGAATAACCGCCGATGGCAAAATCCGCACGTGTCTATTCAGTGTTGTTGAGCATGACCTGAAGGCTTGGATGCGCGGCGGTGCCGACGACACAGAATTGGCGGCGGGAATGCGCCGGGTGGTCCTTGGAAAGGAATTGGGGCACCGAATCGGGAAGGCCGATTTTACCCAACCCGCCCGTTCAATGAGTTGTATCGGGGGTTGAAAAACCGATTCGACAAGCCATGATTGATAACTGCCAGACTTCGTTTCTTGGAATCGGGGTTTGGGCTATTGGTTGCCATTGGTTGGATGATTGCCTATGCCGACGTACGAATACAGCTGCCGCAAATGCGGTCACACTTTTGAATTCAGTCAGTCCATGAAGGTCCCCGCCTTGGAGACTTGTCCAGAGGGAGTTTGTCCCCAGAAGCCATGGGGGCACGGCCCCGTTCAGAGGGGAATCGGCGGCGGTGCCGGGCTGATTTTTAAGGGCAGTGGATTTTATATTACCGACTATCGTAGCGAGGGCTACAAATCAGCTGCCAAAAGCGATTCCGAAAGTTCAAAACCAAAGACGGATTCAGCCCCGACAACAGCTCCCGCCGCGAAGCCTGCCGCCCCCGCTACTCCTGCGTCGACTTCCTCCTAGTCGCATTCGCATCCCGATGCTCGACCTTCTTTGTCTGACTGAACCGTGATCGCATGAGTGGCCCGCCCTCTCCCGTCCTTCGATTTTGGCCTTTGGCCATGATTGGGACATGGTGTTGGCTGGCCTCGTGTTGGGTGGCCTCGTCACTTCTAGGGGCTCCTCCCATTTTGGTTTCTGGCAACCCGCGCATCACGGCCATCAGCCAGAGCGGCCAGTTTGTCGTTGTTGGTCCACCTCCCCGCTCGGGTAGTGGGTCCCAGAAAATGGTGATGGTGGGCAATCAGTCTGAGGTTCCCCTCCAAGCAGACCTCCTAGCTGTTACCTGCGAGCGCGTTCGCCACGCGATTAACACCCGGCTTGGTGCCTCCGATCGAGCGGGACTTCCCATCCACTTGGAGCTTCATCCCGCCTACTTCGACTCGGGTCCAAAGGCCATCACCGTTCATCCAAGGCTCTTCCGCGATGGCTGGAGATTTTTTGCTGATTTGCCCGACCGCATGGATTGGAAACAGCTCGTTCGCCTTTTAGTCGAAGCGGATATGCTCGACTACATGAACCGTGAAAACCCTTCAGAACCGGTAACCGTACCGCCGCTCTGGCTGACCGAAGGGTTGACTGGTCTCCTCCTCGGTGAATCTGGCCGGGATTTGGTTACCGAATCGCAAACCGTTTTGATTCGATCGTCCCGTCACCGGGACGCGGCATTGCAGGCCCGCGATGCCCTTGGAAGTGAAGGTCCCTTGTCCTTTTCGGAATTGGCTCAACCAACTGGAGATCAATTGAACTCCGAAGATAGTTATGGACGCTATCGGGCCAGTGCCACCCTGCTCGTCAATGAATTGCTCCGCGACGACCGGGGGAAAAAAGCCATTCGCGATTTTGCTCGCGACGCCCATCAAAATCTAAATTGGCAAACCACATTTCTCGCTGTCAGTGGCGGACAGTTTCAATCCCTGCTGGAAGTCGAAAAATGGTGGGCGGTCGCTTCCATCGATGTCACCGGGCGCGGCCCAACCCAGTTTTGGCCGCGCGACCGTGTGCTGGCTGAATTGAGAGTGATCTTGACCGAAACCGCAGATGTCCCGACCACCAACGGGCTTTCCACCGTCCGGAAAACGCTTCCGATCCGAGAGATTGTCCAAACATGGACCTTTCCCGCCCAACGTCCGGTTCTCCAGCGTAAGGTCGCTCAATTGCACTTATTGCAACGGCATGCGCCTCCCGATTTGGCTCCCTCGGTTGATGAAGCGGCTCGCCTGCTGGAGGAATACCTCACCCTTCGCGGAGGAGCCGGACGCGACCCCGAAGCGAGAATGGAATTGGAAACCCGAATTACCATTGTCATCCGCAATACCGTGCGCCATTTGACTCAATTGGACGAGCGATTGGCGGCCGCTGCGCGGTCGGCTCCCAGGTAGGCCCATTCACGCGGCTTGCCGTCGGTCAAACTTCGGGCAAGCTTTCCCCATGTCTCTCCGCTCGCGGATTTTGGCCGCTTCCATGGGCCTGACGGTTGCCCTTCTCGCCGATGGAACCAATCGATTCGGTTTTTCAGGCCCTGAGGTCTTCCCAATCGACTATGGTATTGCACTCCTCCATGTCGCCGATCTGGATGGCGACGGGCTCAATGACTTGGTAGTCGTCAACAACAACCGGTCCAAGTTGACACTCCTCTATAATCGAACGGGCAAGACTAACGCGCCAACAACTCCAACAAAGGTCGGACGGAAGGACATTAATGAACTCCCTTCGGACGCCCGTTTTCGCGTCGACTCCATCTCATCGGAAAAGCGTATCACCTCCCTGGTCGTCGCCGACTTAAATGGCGATGGCCGCCCGGACCTCGCCTACTATGGCGACCCCCGGGAGTTGGTACTTCAGGTAAACTTGGGAACCAACGGATGGGCGACGCCAAAGCGGTGGGCGCTGGATGATGGGGTCCTCGACCCCAATGCTTTGACCACGGGTGATGTCAATGCCGATGGTCGCACGGACTTACTCCTGCTCGCCGAAAAACACATCTACGTCCTCCTGGGCCAGGCCGACGGATCGTTGAGTGAACCGGAAAAGATTCCCTACTCGGGGACAGTAAAGGCCCTCCAAGTCTTGGATTTGGACGGCGATGGGCGGGATGATCTCATCATGGTGAATTGGGACCACCCGAACCCATTCCGCTTCCGCCTACAAATCGCTCCTCACCAATTCGGGCCGGAAATTCACCTCCCGTTTGTTCCGATTCGCAGCTACTGGGCCGACGACCTGGATGGTGATAAAATACCAGAAATCGTGACCATCGCCGCCAAGTCAGGCCGGGCAGCGGTGGGGCATATCACGACCAAGAATTCAGAATCATTCGTCGGTGACATCCAGGATGGCCAATTCTCCCTTGTCGCTTTGCCCCGCACCGATAAATCCCGAAGAGGAGTGATTTGGACCGATTTGAATGGCGACGGACTCACCGATCTTGTCGTTGCCGACCCCGAGGGCGGGCAGCTCAACATTCAATTGCAGCAACAATCGGGGGAATTAGCTCCGGTCCAGTCTTTCCCGACATTGACTGGCGTTACCGATATCGCCGCCGGAGATTGGAATGGCGACGGGCGCAAGGAACTTTTTCTCCTGAGCAGCGATGAGAAACTAGTCGGGGTAACCCGCCTGAATCCCGCCGGTCGCCTGGACTTCCCCAAGCCCATTACCCTTCCGGACCGCCCTCTGGCTATCGCGGTCGGTCCCTTACGTTCTGGAGAAAAGCCAGTTCTCGCGGCCATTACCGAACGTGAAGAGAAGAAGCCGGGCAAGGATGGCAAGGAAGAAACTAGCACGGTTCGCGAACTAATCCTTCTGGATGCTGATGGGAAGATGCGTTCCCAGCGGCTCTCGCCTACGTTCAAGGGCACACCCAGCAGCCTGACCTTCCACGACGCCGACCAAGATGGACTGGTCGACTTGGTTGTTTTGACGCCTTATGAGAAAATTAAAGTCTTGGTCCAACTAAGGGATGCCCACGAGGGGGCCGGGTTCGCAGAAGTCGATGTCAACCCTCCGGGTGGCAATAGCGATAACCCCTGGCTCGCAACCATTGACGTCGATGGCGATGGCAAACCCGAACTCTTGCTGGCCCAGAAAAACTTCCTGCGCGCGGTTGTCCTGGCGAGCGATGGCAAGGAGAAGCCCACTTGGACCTTCAACGTTCGCGATCAGATCAATGGCGCATCCAGCAGTTCACGACTGATCGGTGTTGCCGCTATCGGCCAGGGCGATGGCAAGCCTCCGGTTCTTTTCCTTCTCGATGCAGAGCGCAAGGCGCTTACGGTGAGTACCCGCGACTCCAGCGGAGTCTGGAAAGCCGGGAAAAGTTCCAGTCTGCCGGTGATGGACTTCACCAGCTTGGTTCCCTTGGCCCTGGGCGCCGACAAGCCCAATGCCGTCGGATTCCAGGGCGTCAATGTCGTCGCCTGGAAAAAGCTTTCGGGCCAAGTCTGGGAGCTCAATGAGCTGGATGGCTACGAAACTCCGATCAAAGACGGCTTCCTGCACGATGTCACCTCTGGCGACTTAAACCACGACGGACGCAAGGACTTGGTGTTCTTGGAAACATCGCGAAATTACGTCGACTTGGTCTCGTTTGATCAACCCCATAAACTTGTTCCGGCAAATCGGTGGCCAGTCTTTGAGGAACGATCCTACCGAAATCGCCGCTCGGAAGTCAGTGAACCGCGTGAGGCTGTCGTTGGCGATCTGACCGGCGATGGTCGCAATGACCTTCTTCTGATTGTCCACGACCGAATTCTGCTGTACCCCCAAGAGTAATTCCTTTCGACCGCCGGGTGCCGGTTTATCCATGTCAGAACCGCTGAAAAGCTCACGATACCCCTCGTCTGCCCTGTCGATGGCTCAACTCTTTCGGGTCGTCCTGTTCGACATTGATGGCACGTTGTTGCGCACAGGCGGGGCGGGCGTAAGGGCATTTCGGCGTACGGCGGCTCTTTGGGGGCACCCGGGTGCCATGGACCATGTTCGCTTTCATGGTCGCACGGATAGCTCGTTGGCGAGGCAATTCCTTGATGCTGCCGGACTTGATGCCTCTTCGTCAGAATGCCAACGGTTTCTTCATGCCTACAGCTTTCTGCTGGATGACGAGCTCTCAAGAAATGCCGGGGAACTGTGTCCGGGAGTCCTCGATTTACTCAATGGATTTGCCGGCCTTCCGAACCCACCGATCATCGGACTCCTAACTGGAAATATTCGCGTCGGTGCTGTTCTCAAATTGATGCCTCACGCGTTGGAGTCCCGCTTCATCCTGGGGGCTTTTGGAGATGACCACGAAAGCCGCGACGAATTGGCTCAAATTGCCCATGCTCGTGCGTCCGTGTTCTTAAACCAGTCACTTACCGGAGAACAGATTCTGGTCGTTGGTGACACGCCAGCCGATATCCAATGCGCCCGGGCGATTCAAGCACCCTGCCTCGCCGTTGCCACCGGCAGCTACTCGGTTGCGGAACTGGCTACCTTTGAGCCAAGGTGGGTGACCTCGAATCTTGCCGCTTGAAGAAAAATCGTTCTCGCCCAAGTGCTTCGGATGGAACTTTTCACCACGCAGTCAGCCCGGAGGCCCTCTTCTTTTTGTGCGACATCCGTTTTTTTGCTCCGAAACCATTCCAGCCCCCTTTGAAACCGAATTCCGGGCATTTTGGCCACAAATTGAAAAATATCGTGAACACTTGTGAACTTTTTCCGTCCGATCAGGGTTTTTCTGTTTGACCAGACTCCCGCACTTCTCTAGGTACCCCTTGAGCACGTTGTGATCGTCTACCTGCGGGGTATCCGTGGAAGACGATTTTTTGTTCCGCACAGCAGCTTAACCATCGGCAACCATGCTGAAGTCGAAATCATTTTTAGGCGTCGATTGCGGGGCAGGCAGCCTCAAGATCGCCGAGTTCGCTGCGACCGCGCAAAGTGGGTTGCGGTTGCTCCGTTTCGGCATCAAGCCTTTGGGCTTGGCTGGGTCTCAGGACGCCGCACGTGATGCTGTCGTCAAAAAGAACCTGGGCGAAATGCTGGGTGAGTTCGGATTCCTTTCTCGCACCGGCAACCTCTGTGCCCCCGGGTACCAAGTTTTTTCCAAGTTTGTCAAATTACCGCCCGTCGATACCTCCAAGGTCACCCAAATCATCCAGTACGAGGCCCAGCAAAACGTTCCGTTTCCGCTGGCCGAAACCGCTTGGGATTACCAGATTCTTGGTTCTGCGCCTGGTGGTGAACTCGAAGTCCTTCTGGTCGCCATCAAGTCCGACTTGGTCGAGAAACTTGTCGGGGCAGGGGAATCCGCCGGTCTCAAGATGACTGTGGTCGATGCGTCGGTCGGCGCATTGGCAAATGCCTTCCGCTTTAATTACGCCGACCAGGAGGGATGTAGCCTTCTCATCGACATCGGAGCCAAGACCAGCAACGTCCTGCTGTTTGAGGCCAACAAGTATTATTCTCGCAGCATCACCATCGGTGCCAATGCCATCACTCAGGAATTTGCCGCCGAAGCAAAGTTGAGATTCGATGATGCCGAAAAATTCAAGCTAGCCAATGGATTCGTCAGTCTCGGTGGTGCCTACGAGGAACCCGAGGACCCTCGACAAGCCGCCGTTTCCAAGGTCGCTCGCAACGTGCTGACACGGCTCCACCTGCAGGTCAATCAAACCATCCAATTTTACCGTACATCACAGGGAGGCGCGGCTCCCGTTCGGGTGTACCTTTGCGGCGGTGGTTCCGGAATGGCCTACGCCGCTGAATTCTTCCAGGAAAAGTTGAATCTGCCCGTTGAGTTCTTTAACCCGTTCCGGAATGTTGAATTGGACCCAACGGTACCGGTTCAGGAACTGGAAAAAGTGGCTCAATGCTTTGGCGAAGTGGTCGGCCTCGCCTTGCGCTCCGTTGCCCGTTGTCCGGTTGAGTTCAATCTCATGCCCAAGGCCTCTTTGGCGCGGCAGGAATTTGCCGCCAAAAAGCCCTACCTGCTGGCGGCTTCCTACGCCCTGGCCGCAGGGGTCGGTGCGGTGGGCCTTTTATTCGCCAAGGTCGGCGATGTCTATGTCCAATCCACCGCCAAAACGGTTGAAAAGCTCACCCCGTTGGAAGCCAAAAAGACTCAACTGGACGCCGAGCAAGCCAAGCTCAATCGGGCCGCTTCCGAGGCCAAACAACTCGGTGATTGGCTCGACAGCCGGACCTATTGGCCTGCTATTTTAACCTCCCTCCGTCAATCGATGCTGGCGGTGGAGGAAAATATGCAGCAGAAACACGGCGTGCCCGTGGGAGTTTGGATCGACGTGCTTTTGTCGACCGACGCAACCGTCGCGGCACCCTCGGCGGCGGCAGAAGATGATTCCGCTCCCAAGAGTTTCTACATGAGCCCGGAAATGATGAAGCGCTACCGGATTGGACCCTACGCTATGGGAGGTACGGGTGCCACGCCCGATGCCGCTGCTCCGACTCCCGATGCCAGCGCTCCAGCCGAAAAGCCCAAATCGAGCGGTTCTACTAATGAACTGAGCACCCTTCGGTTGACCATTCGCGCGGTCAATTTGAAAATCAAGGAACGAAACGCGGAAATACCTTACGAATTGGTCAAGGAACTCAAGTTGAACCCCCTGTTCGACGCCAACGAAACTCAGTTGAACGGAAACCTTGAAACGGTGGACGATAACACGCCCACTTTCACCTTTCCCATCAGCTTGAAACTCAAGCGTCCCATCAAGCTCTGATATGGCCTGGATCAAGCGAAATTTGTTGTTTGTCGTCGGTCTCGCGGTTGCAGCTATCCTCCTCTTGGGTAGTAGCTTTTACCTGTATCAGTCTTGGGACCAGTCCCAGACAGCCCTGAGTGAGCTGCAAGCCAAGAACCAGGCGTTGGATGCGATTGTTAATACCGACCCATTTCCCAATCCCGAAAACCTCAAACAGGTTAAAGAGGAACAGCAACGGGTTGAGGACTTCAAGAAATCGGCATCTTCGCGCTTTACCGAGCTCGTAAAGCCTGAAGGCCTCGACAACGCTGCTTTTAAGACCCTCTTGGAAGGTCGCTTGGCCGGCCTGGTACGAGAAGCGGAACACACCGGAGTACATCTGCCTGAAAAATATGATTTCACCTTTGGCGAACAGCGCAAAGTTCTCCAGATACCTGAGAAAGCGCTGGCACCGCTAGCCATCCATCTGGATGACGTTACCGACATTTGTCATATTCTCTTTGCCGCCCGTGTCCATTCTATCGTCGCTATCAAACGAACAACCGTGGGTACAAATGACTCCAATTCATCGACTGACTTTCTCCTCGCAAAAAAGGTATCCACCAATTCAGTCGCCGGGGCCGCAATTTATCCTTACGAAATCACCTTCCAAGGCTTCAGCTCGGAATTGTCCGCCGTCCTCAGCGGACTTCGAGATGCACCAAAAGCCTTTGATATTAAGACCGTGAATGTCGAACGGGGAACGGCTGTCGAAACCAGTTCTACGGCATTAAACCCAGCATTGACCCAGGGTATGGCACCTTCCATGGCATCCCGCTACGGACTTGGACCCTACGCCAGAATGCAACAGCCCATGGCCACCCAAGCTTCCGCCCGTCCAAACGAACCGGTCCTGGAACCAAAGCTACTTCGCTTTACCATTGGTCTGGATATCATCAAGCTCCTGCCCACCACTGCCCCCAAAGCCGCAAAAACAGCGGCCACCGCTCAAAACGCCCGCTAGGAATCACGGCTCGGAATGAAATTCCTCACCAAAAACTACGAGAAGCTCGTCTTGGGAGCTGTTTTGCTTCTGGTTGCCATCGGCTCCCTTCTGATGGTTTTCCACGTTCAGGACGTCCGGCAAACGCTCGACGAACAGTTGGACAAGAAGGTTAGCGGTAAGAAAAAACCGTTGAAACCAATCGATCTGACCAATGGTATTGCCGCTATTGCCCATCTTTCTACTCCAGACTCAATCGAGCTATCAGGAGCCCACAACACCTTCAATCCGGTGACCTGGATGAAGGACAAAAGTGGGAACCTGAACCCCGTCAAGGATCCCAGTGGAGCCGTCGGGTTGGTTTACACCAAAGCGATTCCCTTGCCGTTGACCATTAGCTACTTGGGACCAATCGGGACGGAAGGACAGTACCGGTACCAATTCGAGGTCACGCGCGCCTACGATAAGACACCGTCCAAACGCAGGGCGTCCACCATTTCTCTCAACGTCGGTAGCAAGAATGACCTATTCCTTTTGCGGGATATCAAGGGGCCCAAAGACTCAGCTCCAGAAGTGGTCATCAGTCTCCTCGACGGTGATGAGATTGTGTCGATTTCGACCAATAAGCCCTATTCCAAGACCCTCGCCTGGGCTGCTGACCTCGATTATCGATGGGACAAGAAAACATTTTTGGGTAAACGGGTCGGCGAAACGCTGAATCTTGGCAATGCGACCTACAAGATTGTTGCCATCGATAAAGATGAAGTCGTAGTCTCAGCACCCAATTCCTTGCGTTCCGTAATCAAGCTAAACTCTGCGCCTTGACTTGAGCCTGTCACCGTTCCAACCGATTTGATTTCCCATGACCAAAGTGTCCAACTTCATTCGCGTACTCCTGGTTTGCGGCTCCTTCCAGGTTGCCCTAGGCCAGACGTCGAACCCCCTCGCTGAGGAGCAAGTCCGACGTCAAGAAAAGGCTGTCGTATTGCGTAATACGATTAAGTCCGCCCATGCAGCCTCTGATCAGCGAGACTTGGCAACAGCCGCCAAACTCTATGAGGAAGCCTGGCAACTCTCCGAGGAATTAGGCCGTGCTGTGGATGTCGAAGCCGAGCGCAACGACGCAGCCAATGGATTATCGGAGTCTCGCTTGGCACTCGCAGTCGCGGCCCAGCATGCCGGCGACTACCGAGAGGCCGCTCTTCAGGTCAATCGTTCGCTGCGCGCCAATCCGGGTAACGCTCGGGCTCGTGCTTTCAAGGCCGACAATGATCAACGGTTGGCAGACGTCGCCAATCGCCTTCCGAGCGAAGATGCACTGGCCAAGTTGGAGCAGAATCGGACCAACATGGCCCGCATCGCCACGGACGTGAACGACGGTGTCGTTTTATACCAAATGGGCAAGCTGGACGAAGCTGAGGCTGTCTTCAAGAAGGCTCTCAAAGAAAACCCAGACCAAACGGTCCCTTTTTACTATCTCAATTTGATCAAGGAACGCCGCTTTGTCCGCGCAGACAAACTGCGCATGATCACGAACAAGGACCGCTTGGTGGAGGTCGAACAAAAATGGGCAACCCCCGTGTCCAAGTTGCCTAATGTCAATCCTTTCGCCCGGACGAACCTAATCAATACCAGCCCGAGCCGCCAGGCCATTCGGGCCAAGTTGGACCACATCCGCCTCAACGAGGTGAAATTTGATGCCCTCCAGCTTTCCGAAGTCATCAAGTATCTGGACGAGCAGGCGCGGTCTCGCGACCCAGAAAGGCGCGGAGTCAATTTCGCCGTCTATTCCTCGATTGAAACAACTCAGCCACAACAGACCATTTCCATCGATCCGACCACTGGCCAACCCGTGGCGGCTCCTCCCGCCGAACCGTTGGATTTGAACTCCGTCATTATCCGGTTAACCCCTGGACTACGGGATGTCCGGCTGATTGATGTAATCGACGCGATCTCCAAAGCGGCCGAGCGTCCGCTCAAATACTCCATCGAGGATTATGCCGTCGTGTTTACCCAGAAATTGCCTGAACCCGCTCAACTCTACTCACGCGAATATCGCGTAGACCCCAACACATTCCTTCAAGGCCTAGAAAGCGTTTCTGGTGTTTCCATTGTTGATTCAATCGGAAGCAGTTCCGGAAGTGGTGGTAGCGGTGGCAGCGGCGGTGGTGGTGGTGGCGGGGGCGGCGGTGCGGGCGGCGGACAGAATGGTGGAGTTTTCTCCATTCCCCGTATTCAAGTCTCCGGTAATGCAACCGGTGGTGGTGGTGGTGCCGGCGGCGGTGGTGGTGCCGGCGGTCAGGCTGGCCAAGGTATCTCCTATGTAACCCGCACCAACAACATGGCCTTTATCAATGTGATGGTTCGCCAGTTCTTTATGGCGGCGGGTGTCTATTTCCCCCAAACCGTGGCCCTTGGCGGTGCGGGTGGCATCGGTGGCGCAGGCGGTTTCGGCGGCGGTGCAGGCGGTTTCGGTGGCGGTTTCGGCGGTGCCCAAGGCGGATTCGGTGGTGCCCCCGGCACTCCCGGTTTTAACGACCCCAACGCAGACCAAAAAGCTCTCTTTTTCAATGACCGAACTGGTGTGCTTTTGGTTCGGGCAACGGCCTCTGACTTGGACATTATCGAACACGCGATTCAGGCACTCAATGTCTCGCCTCCCATTATCGACCTTGAGGCGAAGTTTGCAGAAATCACCCAAACCGATAATAAAGGGCTCGGCTTCAACTGGCAGCTCGGAAACTTCCTGATGGGCGGCGGTAAGGTAGGTGTTTCAGGTGGTACCGCTCCCTCCTTCCAAGGCTCACCCAGCGCAGCTAATCCATTGGGTGCCTTCCCTCTATATGGCGCTGTTCCAGCCTCGGCAACGGACCAGTCCATCACTTCCGGTCTCCGCAATACCGATGCGAATCAGACGGCTCTACCGACGGTAGCCACAGTCACCGGTATTCTAACGGACCCGCAGTTTCGCGTTGCCATTAATGCCATCGAACAACGTGAGGGAGCCGACTTAATCACCGCCCCAAAATTGGTTACCGTCAGCGGACGTCAGGCACACATCGAAATTTCGGATGTGCGGACAATCGTGACCTCCTTGAGTCTTAATAATGCATCCGCCAATGGAGGAGCAAATGCTGCCGGCACCTCGACCGGCGGCGGTGCAATTGTTACCACGCCTAATTACGGAACAACATCGTTTCCCTTTGGGCCCAGTCTGGATGTA
Source organism: uncultured Verrucomicrobiota bacterium (assembly GCA_903835555.1). Taxonomy (GTDB): domain Bacteria; phylum Verrucomicrobiota; class Verrucomicrobiia; order Limisphaerales; family UBA9464; genus CAILNN01. The sequence continues at coordinate 3,543 of CAILNN010000030.1, read as the reverse complement.
ATCCCCTACGTCTCCTCCGACGGTTACTCGATCCAGATGACTATCATTCCTAGTTTGATTGAATTCGTTGGCTACGATGACCCCGGTGCCTTCGTTCCTACCTTCCAATCAGTCGCTGGAAATTCCATTGGTCTTTCTCAAACCGCTCAGTTGCCTTTGCCCCGTGTCCGCGTCCGCCAGGTGGTAACCAGTGCCACGGTTTGGGACGGCCAAACGGTTGTATTGGGTGGACTTATATCCGAGACGGTCAAGAAGCAGAAGGATAGCGTTCCGGGATTGGGGGACCTTCCTTTGGTTGGCCGCTTGTTCCGTAGCGAAAGCTCGCTAACCGCCAAGCAAAACCTCCTTATATTTGTTACTCCGACTATCATCGACCCCGCTGGAAAACGGGTGAACGACCCCAACAATTTACCCTACGATCCAGAAGCAGTTCCAACTGGGGCTTCAACTCACTAAGGGACAAAAAAGTGGCACGGAAAATGGTTACGATACCTTGGCAATCGATTTCATGAATCGAACGCTAGTGGGATAGGACACCGATCCAATGGTTATGAATATGCTCCATTTACCCGCCCGGATAGCGGTGATGCGAATCCCCTTGGGGTCGCTCAGATTCCTTGGTGCTGCGGCTGGCGTCTTGTTGGCGAGTGTTTGCTCCCACGGCTCCGCCTATGCTCCGGCTGGTAGTGAATATCCAGGAGTGGGAACGCTTCCCGGGGACCAACTATCCCCCTCACTAAGCTTCGATTCTTCCTCCGGCATTGCCGTTTGGCAGGATCATAGTTTGGGCACTGGCTGGGTGATTAGAGGTCGTCGACTCACCGCTTCAGGCGTGGGCCTCTTCTCTCCGTTCACCGTCAGCTCAACTACTAACGACGACCAATCCCTTCCTCAGGTCGTCACCCTCAAAGGGGGCACTTCCGCCATTTCATGGAGGGGAAGAGCTGGCTCGGGTTTCCACATCTATGCACGCTTGTTGAAGGCTGGTTTATCCAATCCAAGCTTTGTCTCCGGCCCCTTCGTGGTGAGCCAATCGATCGGAAGTATTCCATCGGGGCCCTCAATGGCGGCTTTAGATGATGGAAGCTTCATTGTGACTTGGGCATCGGATCAGGCGGATGGTGATCGATTCGGTGTACTAGCCCAACATCTGGGGGCCAATGGGGAATTCCTAAGCACCAATTTTGTCGTGACCCAAACGATATTCTCCAACCAGAGAAATCCGGTAGCGACTCCATTACCCGGCTCCTCCTACGCAATTGGATGGATAAGCGAGAATCAACGGTTCGATAAATCCGTGGATGTAATGGCCAGGACGTTTTCAGCCAACGGCAATCCCATAACCGATGAAGTGCGCCTCAACTATGGCACCAACATTTGTTCGACCCCGAGTTTGGCAGCGGTTCCCGGGGGCGGTTACTTGGCCGTGTGGTCCGAAGTAAATTCAGGAGCATCCTCATCTACTTGGTCCATTTATTCTCGTGCGTTTGACGCGCTGGGCAATTCAGCGACTCCGTCCATTCTGATCAATAGTGCAAGTTCTCAGCATTCCATTTTGCCAAAACTAGCCGTGAATGCTGATCGGGCGATGGTAACCTACCAGAGTTCTTCGGTTGGTAACACTCAGGCCAGGACCTTTGCCGCCATCTTGCTCTTGGACGGTACCCCGGACGGTACTCCGTTGAATCTATCAACTGTTCCTTTGATTCAGGAAGTATCTCCGGCTGTTGCCTCCGTTGGAACCAATGCGTTCATGGCTACCTGGACTGGGTTTAAGAACTTAGCCCTTGGGACCGAAATCAACTTTCGTAAGTTCGCCAGTGTACCTTCCTTACCACAGCCAACTGTATCCAGAGCGACTTGGATTAACGGGAAATTGCGGTTGAGTTGGGACACCAGTTCCGGCGGAACCTACCAAATCAGCACTTCGCTTGATTTAAAGGGTTGGTCCAATACCGGTAATCCGAGAATAGCGGCCGGATCATCCGATTCCGTTGATGTTTCCCCAGATTCCGTGACTCGCTTCTTCCGCGTCTCCCAAATTCGCTAATCTGTATGAAACGCTATTTTCACCAACTACTTTCTGGGCTGCTGTTGTTGGTAACCGCCGCAAGCGTCCAGGCATTCTCGCTGATTGGGCCCTATGCCACCTGGCAAACCGTGACTCTCGGATACCAGTGGGGTGGTGATATCGGGGGACCGATGAATATCAATGAAGGATATCGTTGGACCGTACCGATTATTACCTATGCCTACGATGCTACCTTCCTAAAGTACTACGGGGCCGACGGTGTTACTGCCATGGAAGCTGCTATCAAGGTGTTTAATGACCTGCCGGATGCCGACAGCATGACCCCGGACTTAAGCGAGTTTGCTCTCCAGCAATTTCGTTACAATCCCACTGCGGGCAACTTGGGAATCCGAGATATCAAGACTGAGGCGATGGGGTTCATCCTCGAACATTTTTACGGTGCGGCCGGAGCCGAACGCTACACGTTCACATTGCGTAGCGAGGCCGTTCCTCCGCCCGGCGCTCCTCAACAGGATTTTTCTGTCGTTCAGAGGAACTTTGATCCGATAACTTGGAATCCAAGTGCCTATGTTAACAACGTCCTTTACACCTACGAGATTTTCCAGGTTACCACCACTCCGTCATGGCAAACGATCATCAGTGCTGCCGATGTTCTGGCTCCTGAGTTGACTACTTTGATTGGCTTCACCCGGAATGAAGGAGCTGTGTCCCTCCGGGCTGGATTACTTTTCGGTGCTCCTGGCGGGTATTTCTCAGGTCTTACCCGGGATGACGCTGGTCTTGTCCGATTCAACTTGCGTAAGTCCAACGTGAATGTCGAAACACCGTTTGCTGACGTTGTCGGGGGGACACAAACAAGTGCGCAGAGCAGTGGGTCTTCATCCTCTCCGTGGAGTCTGGTTACAACAATTACCAACCTCAATTCACTCAACTTTCTGACGAATGCACTGGCCATCGTCAAAACCGCACCGCGGCCGGGTGTCGGTAAGTACAAGTTCGTGCGTGTCGATTTTGACTCGCTCATTGGTGCAACCCTCAGTCCATACGCCATAAATTGGCAGGACAAATATGTAACCAATAATGCAATCAAAAGCCAGACGGTTTCCCGGCTTGTGACACAACCAGATCTTCTCTTCTCTTCCGGGGATTTGGGTGTCGTGACCCCAATTGGTGCGCCTGTGATTGTTGCCTATACCGGTACAGGAACGTGGGCTAACAACAGCGCCCTCAATACCGACCAAACTCTAGGAGAACATGATGGACCCGGTACCACAGACGGAAGACATGAACTCTCATTTGGCACCTTTATTCGATACTACCTGAATTTTGCTCCCTTTGGAGACGGGGTGGGACAGGCGGATGCGACTGTTGGTGAAACGTTGGGCTATTTCGATGGAACAACCAACGCTCCCATTGTCTTTCCAACTGGAAGCTCCATTTTGAAAATTGAGAATTTGGCCCTCGGCGGAAACTAGTCTTAGCCATGAAAAAGCTCCCCCATTCGCCACTCC
>CAILNN010000029.1 GCA_903835555.1 uncultured Verrucomicrobiota bacterium | reverse complement strand
GTTGAGTGATCCGTCCGCCTTGGGCTCCAGTCGCTTTTATTCAGTCGAATCCTTCAAGTGAACCGATCGTGCTGGTGCCATGGCCGACCCTGCCCGGGAGGCTCAATGGCACGGGGCATCCTGCTCCTCTTTGTTTTCATCGGATGGGTGGTCCGGGCGGCAACCAACCAAACCTTTCCTGTCATTCGATTCGCGGTGGAAGGCAATTCCCTGCTCAAGCCGGAAGAGGTCCAAGAGGCATTAAAATCAGGCCTGGGCGAAGCGGTTGAGTTAACGACGCTTCGCCAGGCAGCGGCGGAACTTCAAGCCACGTATCGTCGGCATGGGTACGTAACCGTCGCTGTCACGCTACCGGCGCAAAAGCTCACCAATGGGGTGGTCCGGATTGAAGTCCGGGAGGGTCGCTTGTCGCGAATTTCGGTGGTTGGCAACCGTTGGCACAGTGAAGGAAACGTCCGGCGGGCATTACCCACTCTGACCACGAACCGGATGCTCAATCTGGCTTGGTTCGATCCGGAATTAGATCGGGCCAATGAAAACCGGGATCGGCAAATTTATCCGTCGATTGAACCTGGGAAAGAACCTGGCACGTCGGCGATGGTTTTGAAGGTCAAGGACCAGTTGCCACTGCATGGTCATGTCGAGATGAACAATCGGGCGACACCGAACACCCCGATGCTCCGGCTGGATACGGCCTTGCAGTACAACAATGTCTGGGATCGGGACCACCAATTGGGGTTTCAGTCGTCGCTAAGTCCCCAGAAGCTGATGGTGGATGACCGACTTCTAAGCTCGCCGGTGGACGCACCTGCGGTGGCCAGTTATAGCGGGTTTTACCGGATGCCATTGGCTGGTTTGACGGACAAAAGCGGGGTCGTAGGCGATGCTGAGCCGCACTTTGGCTATGACCCGGTTCGACGCACATTTGTGCTTCCATCGTCTACCGGAGCGCCGGAGCTGTTGCTCTACGCATCGCGGGCAAGTTCCGAGACCTCACCAAGATTTGGACCGCAGACGACGGTCACCAACAGCGTCTTGCTGGACCTTTTTAATCAATCAATCGATCGGAACATCAGCCTCAATCAAACGTTTGGCGGACGCTTTACCATTCCGCTGGCACCCTTTCTGGGGGTGAGTTCGTCGGTGTCGTTTGGGATGGATTACAAGTCCTTTCAGGCATGGACGGAACACACCAATTTGAGCACGGTGAATCTTTACTCCACTAATGGTGGCGACCGGGTATTGACCATCACTCGATCCATTACCAATAGCGAACTCCAGGCGGTCGCGATGCACTACCTTCCTCTGACAGTCGGTTGGACGGCGCGGAAGGCGGATGGCTGGGGCAATAGCACCTTTTCGATTTCGCCCAGTTTGTTTCTGGATGCCTTGGGATCGGACTCCGATACGGTCCGACAAGTGGCGGGAAGCACGCAAGCGGGTGCGACATATGCCACCGTGCAGTCGTCGTTGACCCGGGAGCAACGCCTTTATGAGGGCTGGAGCCTGTTGGCGAGAAGTTCGGGGCAATGGGCCAGTTCCCCGCTGATTGGAAACGAACAGTTTTTGGCGGGTGGCTCCTCGGGAGTTCGGGGTTATGAGGAAGGCGAGGACTATGGCGATGCGGGTTGGAAGGTGCAGATGGACCTACGGGCTCCGGCATGGAAGCAAGAAACACTGGAAGGACCCTTTGGTGGCCTGAGGACGAATTTCCGTTTTTCCGGATTTTTGGATTATGGAGAACGGTACCTGCTGGACGCGATAGGAGGACGACCGGGAAGCCGACGCTTTCTGGGTACCGGCATTGGCTGGCTGATTAACGTGGGTGATGGGTTTGAGGCACGATTGGTCCTGAGCATTCCTCTGCTCGATGGGCCGTTGACTTCTTCGGGCACGGTGCACGCGTACTTTAACGTCGGTTATCAATTCTGAGCGATGGCCACCGAACGGATTGCGACTGTGGATAGGGAGACGCGGGAGCCATCCACCCCATGGGTCGCCCCGCTCTGGCCTTGGGTCGCCCTAGCAGCCCTTCATCCACTCGTCGGCTTCGCCAATCCCCAGGGCGTGACGGTTGTCGGTGGAACGGCGAGCGTGACCACCTCCGGCTTACGAACCGATATCACAACGGGTCCCCTGTCGGTCCTCCAATGGCAGTCGTTCAATATCGGTCCTGGAGAGTCGACGGTCTTCCATCAACCGTCATCCTCTTCCGTGGCGTTCAATTGGATTGGAGGCCAACAACCTTCTCAAATATTTGGGTCGTTGAGTGCGAATGGGAGCCTGATCCTGGCTAATTCCCACGGTTTTTACTTTGGTCCAAATGCCTTCGTCTCTGTCGGAGGCAGCCTGGTGGTCACGACAACGGGTCTGCCGCCGGATATGGGAAGCGGTGGGGGATGGCAATTCACGGGACCGGCTCCGCAGATGAGCATTGTCAATTACGGGCGAATTGAAGCCCGTAACGGTGGAGGCCTGTTCTTGATCGCGGACCAGATTGAGAACCATGGTTCAATTTCCTCACCAGAGGGACAGATTGGATTGTACGCTGGCAAGGAAGTCTTATTGACCCATCGGGCTGACGGAAAGGGACTTAGTGTCCAGGTGAAGTTACCGCAGGGATCGGTCAGCAATACAGGTCAGGTCATTGCAGATGCGGGTGAGATTTGTCTGCAAGCCCGCACAATAAACCAAGACGGGATTGTTCAGGCCAATTCGGTGCGTACACAAAATGGAGTGGTCGAATTGGTTGCGGATGATTCATTGAATTTGGGGGCCACCTCAAGTATTCGAGCAACTGGTGATGGTTCCAAGGGTAGTTCGGGCGGAACGGTCACGCTGCGTTCGGGCCATACGTATTCCGATCAAAACGGCAGCCAAATTGATGTGTCGGGATTACCTGGCGGCGCGATTGAAATCAGTGCGCCCAACATTTTATCACTGGAATCGAGTTCTCTGGCCGGAATCTTTCTTCTGGACCCGACGGACATTGTCTTGGGTACGACTGGAACCGGAAAGGTTGGTGCTGGGGGTGGGGTGATCTCGACCGATCCACCGTCGACGCTCAAATTGAATGTGCTCACGGCATTCCGGAACTGGCAGGTCAATGACATCGTTCTGGAGGCGACCCATGATATCACGCTGTCGACGGGAACCAGTTGGGATTTGAGCGCCACCACCGGTCTTTCCACTGGAGATCATCTATTAACCTTACGAGCCGGTAACAACATCGTTTTTCAGAATGGCGCGAAGATTACGGATGCCAATCAATGGTCGGTGTCGTTGGAAGCGGGCCGGAATTTTTCGACGGGACTGGTTCAATCGGGAACCGGCAACATCTACCTGAACGGTGGGGTAGGCGGTACAGGGAGCGGAAGTATTCAGACCACCCAGGGCAACATTCAATTGACCGCTGGTCAGGATGTTTTGGTAGGTAGCGGTTCGATTGGAACGGTGAACGGCGGTTCGGTAACGATAGACGCATTGGCCGGGTCGATCAATGCCGGCACGCGAAACGACGGGTACCTTTATACCATCAGCGGGTATTATGTAGGCCCCGGAGGATTGGGAGGGATTACCACTTCGCATGGTGGAAACGTGAGTCTTGATGCGGGCCTGGACGTCATCAGTATTCCCACTACTCCTTTGAAACAGGCACCGGGGGCTTCGGGCAGCTATGGAACCGAGCCGGGTAATGTGTCCGTGGTCGCCGGGCGAAACATTGTCGGAAATTACCTGGTGCGCAACGGGAGCGGGACCTTGGTTGCGGGAGTGGATTTATCGGGGAGTACCCCTGTGGTCTCGCGATCAGACGCGGCGATTGGAACGGCATTGGATGTCGTCAACCTATCGCTAGTATCCGGCTCCTGGTCGCTCTGGAGCGGCGGGACGATACAGTTGGGTGAAGTTCGCAACCCCAACGGCACGTTCAATTCCAATCGTCTTCCGGTTGACCCGAGTCAATATGTGGGAAATCAGAGTGACCAGGGAACTGTTCCTGTACCGTCCAAGTCTGCTTTTCTCTTTGATTATACGCCCAACGCCTCGGCGAATCTTTGGGCGGGCAATGCCATCACGCTGGCCGGACAGAATCTGCCCCGAGTGGCGGGCCAAAACCAGGGGGCTCAACCGGTGTATCCGCCGCAGCTCAGCCTGAATGCCGGTGCTGGGGGAATCCTGATTGAAAACCCGCTCACGCTTTACCCGTCGGCAGTAGGATCATTGACGATTCACACTCGCGATGGAGGTTCATTGAGCGGGACTCCGGTATCGGGAGGACTGACGACCGTGATCGTATCGGATAGCGGGCTTCCAGGGTATGCCACCTTCGGAGCTGGCCACGCGGTGGTGCCGCTCCATTTGAATGATCCAGGTCAGGTGACAATCGACGTTTCAGGCGATATTAATAACCTGGCATTGGTGGTGCCGATGGCGGCGAATATTCATGTATCGGGAACCACCTACAATTTTGGCTTTCTGGGCCAGAATGTCCGATCGACCGACACCACCACCCTTCAAGTAGACCATGCCATCCGCTATCGTGGAGACATCACCTCAGTGGATGCAGCAGACGGATGGCCTGCGGATGCGAGCGATCCGACGATTTCCAGCATGCCGGGAGCAATCGAAAAACTGAGCTACTCGGCCACCACGCATCAATTGACCTTCATCGGGCAGATGAGCGCTGCGGAATACCAGTACCTCTTGAATCCACAACGACTAGTGCTCGATATCACTGGACAGCCGGTGCTGCAAGCGGATGGGACACCCCAGACTGCGCCCATTTCGTTAACCGATGGGCAACGCTCGGCCATCACCGCCCTATATACCGCCAGTCAGAGCGCCTCTCTCGGGGATCAAGGGCTGGCACTGTCTGGGCCTGGCCGATTCCAAATCAAGGCCGGAAGCGTCGACTTGGGGGTATCGGGCGGTAT
>CAILNN010000028.1 GCA_903835555.1 uncultured Verrucomicrobiota bacterium | reverse complement strand
GGGATGTCCGCGAGGTCTTGGAGTACGCCAGTCCTCTGGCGTTTTTAAAATCACGTCCTAAACCTCTTTTTGGTGTCTTTATCGAAACAATCTCATTTTCGATCCCGCTTGGCACGGCATATTGGTGCGATAGATTCAAGAATACAAAGAATTACAAATGTGATTTTAATTGGACGCATGGCTGGAATGAGGGTATAAGCTCACTTAGGAGATGTGTGCGTAAACCTCACCTTGAGGCCGTGCAAGCATCCTGTGCAATCCACCTGCGCATTGAACCCCACCTAACTAGAATGACTTCACATTTCTTTTCACGTCAACCCCCCCGAGCCCTTAATCAGCAGCGCCCTGAACGGGAATCGGGTCCGAAGCTTGGGCCATATCTCGGGATTTATCTCGGGCTTCTGGCACCCGCCCTTTTGCATGCTCAAACCGCAACGCTCGGGACGACCAACCTCGTGGAAGGTTCCGCCGCTGGCCTCGACGCCGTCCTCCTTAACATCCCGTCGTCGACGAACTCCTGGACCGCTACGGTGAATGCCCCATGGCTGCATTTAAGTGCAGGGTCAAACCAAGGCGTCGGTACTACCCACGTTTTGTTTGGATGGGATGCCAATCCGGGCGGGACGCGCATCGGAACTTTAACCGTCGCCGGTCTTACGCTGACCGTTACCCAGGTGGGGTCGGCTTATGTCCCGGCCAGCGCGGTCACCTTGGTCAGTTCCGGGCTGAATTATCCGCAGGGCGTTGGGGTAGACCTGGCGGGTAACGTCTATATTGCCGACGAAAGGCACAGCGCTATTAAGAAATGGAGTCCGGTATCGGATACGTTGTCGACTCTTATCGGGTCTGGCTTGGTCAATCCGCAGGGTCTCGCCGTGGACGCAGAAGGAAACGTTTTCTTCACCGACCGGGGCAACAACACGGTCAATGAGTGGGCAGTGGCCACCGGTATAGTGACCAACTTGGTCTCGGCGGGACTAAACAAGCCATCCGGTGTGGCTCTTGATCCTGCCGGAGATTTGTACATCGTCCAAGGACCTCATGATGATATCTTAAAATGGTCTGCCGGTGTGTTAACCACGATCGCCTCCTCGGGGCTGTATTTCCCCAACGGAATTGCTTCGGATACGTTCGGTAATCTCTATTTGTCCACGACCAACAACTCAATCCTGGAACTCTCAGTAGCCAGTGGTGCCACCAACACCTTGGTCGAAACGAATTTGAATGCTCCTGCCGGTATTGCGGTCGGCGGCGGTGGCAATTTGTTTTTTGCCGACTCTGCCAACGGAGCGATCAAGACATGGAATGCATTCTCGCACCGGGTTAACACCTTGGTTTCCGGACTGGGTCGCCCGGCAGGGGTCGCAGTTGACGGAAAGGGCAATGTCTTTTTTGCCGATGCTCTGAACAACCGCGTCGCCGAATTGCCCCGAGCATTTGTCAATCCGACACCTCGATTCCAAGCTGGTAACGCCGGAAGTGATGCACTTCCCCCCGTATGGCCCAGCGAGGTGATTCAGTCGGCAACCTTTGCACCCATCAGTGATTCCCCGTCCTGGCTATCGATTACCGGTGTCACCAACGGCGTGATCAGCTATTCCTTTACCGCGAATCCGTCGGCCATCAGCCATCGTACCGGCCACTTGGTCGTGCTTGGGCAGAAAATTCCCGTGACCCAGCTCGGACGTTCCTCAGCCCCACCCATCACCGGAGAGCTGATCGATGGTGCGGTTCAGGTTAGTTTTACCGGGAATCCAGGAGCCTCCTATTCAGTACTGGCCTCTACGAATGTAGAGCTTCCGGTCAGCGCTTGGACATTGGCAGGGATTGCTTCGGAAATTGCTCCTGGCCAGTTCCGATTTACCAACGCTCCTTCGTCTGAAACCTCCCAGTTCTTCCAGGTGCGGACGCCCTAAAGAGTCGGTGTCTTTCTGACACTGAATCGAATCACCTACCGGGCGGAACAGACGCCAGTCGCGTTCGTTCCGCCCCTTTTCGTGGCATGACAGCATCCCTCCCTCTGTGGTCGGGGGCAGGCTAATCATAACCGGGAGTGGTTTGCATGGCCTTCGTGGCGTGGACCGCCCCAACGGGGCAAAATGTGAAAGCCCAGGATAAAATCCTGGGAATGAGACATCAACAACCTTATTAGCCCTGTAGGGGCGAAATTCGACGCTCCATGATTCTCGCCGGAACCATCGGGCGGCCTGCCCTGGTGATGGTCGCGCCATTCGGCACCCCAATCTACTTCCCGAACCCAGGTAGGCCCCCCAGGCCTCTCAAAGCGTTTCCAACTTTCTCAACACCGGGAGCGTATTGGCTGGCGACGGATTGGATGAGCTCCTTTTGCGGTGCGGTCAATTTGGCATTCTGAGCAATGCTTTGGATGGCCGGGAGAGCGGCCAAGGTCTCGCCGTTGCGGAGTGAGTTCACTGCCTTGGCGACATCGCCTTGCGCACCGTCCAAGGATGCGAAGTTCTTCTGAATCACATAGGCGGTTCCAATGTGGTAAACGTCGGCGGCCAGTTTCGTTTGCTCGGGTGTTAGCTTCGCCGCCCCTAACTTCTGCAAGCTCGATAAGGATTCGGCGCTCTTGCCAGATGCCAGTGATTGAAGGGCGTTTTGGAGCGTGCTGGAGGCTACCGTATTGGTGGCCAATGATTGACTAAGCGATCCGGCCTTGGTTTGGAGGTCGCCGCCGATGGATTTCAAGGTGGCGTCACCTTGTGCTGCTGCCGAGCTCTTGAGCGACGAAAAGACTGTGGAAAGGGTATTGGTGACCTCTTCCGCCCGAACCAAATGGGTCGAAAAATCAGCCACGAAAAGCGCTGCGGACAGGGCGAGAGTCAATGAAGCTGAGGAGGAACGAATTGTAGTCATCGATTTGGCTGGAACTTCGGCAGAGGTTGGCGGCAAATCAACGAAATTCGCGGCTGGAATTCACCGGCCACAAACGAGAAGCTGATCTCCACTGAATTCAACCGGCAAAATCCTGTCTCCGGCCTTCGCCTTCTTTCTTGGACTGGCGAGTCTACTGCTGACTCTCGCTCGGGCTGCCGAACTAGACGGTCCGCCTCGCTTATGGTCATTGAAGCCACTTCAGCCCAGCCTCGAAGCGGTTTCGGCGATGACTTTCAATTCAGGCCAGGGAAATTGGCTGGACCACTTTATCGACACAGGCTTGGCAGCTCATCAACTTCGTCGATCGCCCGCCGCATCGCGCCGCACGCTTGCCAAACGTCTGTATTTCGATCTGACCGGGTTACCTCCCTCGCAAGAAGAGGTTCAGGCCTTTATCAATGATGGTCATCCGGATGCCGAGCAGCGCTTGGTGGAGCGTTTGCTTTCGTCTCCTGCCTACGGAGAGCGATGGGCCCGTTGGTGGTTGGATTTGGCTCGTTACGCCGACTCCAACGGGCAGGACGAAAACAAGTTCATGGCCAACGCCTGGCG
>CAILNN010000027.1 GCA_903835555.1 uncultured Verrucomicrobiota bacterium | reverse complement strand
CCGCAGGATGCGCACACCCAACGAGTGAAACGTGCAGAGCAGGGGACGTCCTTCCTTTTCGCCGCTACCGCCAGTTCGCCTGGGCAGGAGTTCCTTGACCCGTTCGGCCATTTCCCGCGCCGCCTTATTGGTAAATGTCACCGCCAGGATTTGGTCTCCCGGAACCCCACTTTGAATCAGATGGGCAATCCGATGCGTGATCACTCGGGTCTTGCCCGTACCAGCGCCTGCCAGGATCAGCACCGGACCAGCGTGTGTGACCACCGCTTGCCGTTGCTGCGGATTGAGTGAATTCAGCGATACCACAGGGCTGTGGAGTGTGCCTCACTCAACCCGTCCCGCAAGCATTCCAAAGGACAGCTTTTCTTCCCAACCCAGTAATCCAAGCACAACCCATTGAAGCAAAGCAGTATCGGCGAGACTCCGTCGAGCCGTCGGCGGTCCGAACCACGCCCGCCGCGCAGGCTATCCTGCGCCTTCCCGCGAGCGCCTCGGTTGGGATGCTGCCGTACCTCAGGTCTCCAGACCTGCTCGGCGGCCCAAACCACGTCCATTCCGCAAAAGCGAAGCTATTTGGCCGTCCGCAGGACCTAGACATCGCAGATGCGAACCCCTTGACGAAGCGACGCCAGGGCATCCGGGCGTTTGGGGATGAATTCTTGTGCGACAAAGCCTTGATAACCCGTTTCCACAATCGCCTTCATGATCGCCGGATAGTTCAATTCCTGCGTTTCGTCGATCTCATTGCGACCTGGCACACCACCGGTGTGATAATGGGCTATAAACGGATGGCTCTTTCGAATCGTCGCGATCACGTCCCCTTCCATGATCTGCATATGGTAGATGTCGTAGAGCAGCTTGAAACGTTCCGAACCCACTTTTTGGGCCAAACGGACTCCCCAAGCCGTGTGATCGCACTGGTAGTCTGGATGATTAACCTTCGAATTGAGCAACTCCATCACCGCGTTTACTCCATGCTTTTCGCAAATGGCCACCACCCGCTTCAAGCCAGTTGCGCACACATCCAACCCTTCATCGTCGGATTGCCCAGCCCGATTCCCTGAAAAACAAATGATATTCTTGCAGCCCGCCGCCGCAACTTTTGGAGCCGCCATTTCAAACCAGGCAACGATCGAATCATGGTGTGCTGCTCGATTAAGGCCCTCCGTGATTCCACCTGGAACCCCACTGACCATGGCACAGGTCAAATCATACTTTTGGATGACCGGGATGTCCTTTAATTCCAGCAGTTCTATCGAGCGAAGCCCAATCGACGCAGCCGCTTTTGCAAGGTCTTCCAGCTCCACTTTGGGGTAGCACCACTTGCAGACCGAATGATGAATTCGACCCTTGAAGTCGCTTGCAGCATCGGCCGCTTCAAGTCGGGGTAGCAGGGAGGCTGCGGCCAAGGCACTGCCAGCCGTGGTCAAAGCGGAACGACGGGATATTTTCATGAGGTTCTTTCCCAGAGAAAACGTTTTCGCCCCAATCAAAGCAAGACGAAAGCCGGGTTCGCACTGCTTTGCGCCTTTGCGGCTACCCAACCATGCGCACGCTACCGGCCCCAATCCTGTGATCGGTTCGGAACATTCCAAACCTCCCCGCAATACCAATGAAGGCCATCGTTTGCCCAGGAAACATTTCGCGCCACGACAAAGATTGGCGTATAGACAGCTAACCACGGCCTTAATTCAGGTTGCTCCGAGGCGATCTTCAGAACTGGGCCAAGGCTAAGTCCGTAAAGGACGAACGGTACCGCCGCAGCGATTCCCGCCGCCAAAATCCGACGTCGGGGATTCGGTGCGTCCATCACGGGCCAATAATGGTTGATTCAACCACAGTCAAGTTTGCGCGGATGGGAGGAAACAACCCAATCCCAGATGCTGCAACCGAGGTTGCCAGTTGTGGCCACTTGAATCCTCGGACTTCGCCCGTAGCCTCTGTCCATGTCGATGAGGGAGAATCTGGAAGTGGTCCGCCAACGCATTTCACGCGCCTGCGAGCGCTCGGGTCGAGACCCGTCCGGAATTGTCCTCGTGGCGGTTAGCAAGAATCAACCAGCCGACCGAATTCAGGAAGCGGTCAATTCGGGACTGACGGTTTTTGGAGAGAATCGCATCCAGGAGGCTAAAGCCAAAATCCCTCTTTGTCCCGGACGTGCCCGCTGGCATTTCATCGGTCACCTTCAATCCAACAAGGTGCGCGATGCCGTGTCTCTTTTCGATATGATTCACAGCGTCGACAGTTTGGAATTGGGGTCCGAACTTCAAAAACAAGCCGAGAAACAGGCCAAGACATTGCGGGTACTCCTGGAAGTAAACGTGGCGGGCGAATCCTCCAAGTTTGGTTGGAACCCGGAACGGGTCGTCGCTGAATTGTCGGCCATCAACCGCTTCACCCGGCTCGAACTCCACGGCTTCATGACGGTCGCTCCCTATGCCGTAGATCCCGAAAAAGTCCGCCCCATTTTTCGTCGGCTCCGCGAACTTCGCGACCAATGTTCGCAACAATTGGGTGCCCCACTGCCAGAGCTGAGTATGGGCATGAGCGGCGATCTGGAGGTTGCCATTGAGGAAGGGGCCACGATTCTCCGGGTTGGCACCGCTCTTTTCGGGGAGCGTCCCCGTCTAAAAAAGAAGGAGCCGATTGAATCTGATCATATCGATTAACATCTGGCCTTGGAGCAATTCGCCATCCATGAAACTCCCGTGGCTCTGCAAGCTTTGGCTTCTGTCGTTCTGCTGCCTCTCGGTCAGTGCCACCACCTTCTTTGTTTCACCGCGCGGAAATGACGAGGCATCGGGTACCCGGCCAGCAGACCCTTGGAAATCGGTCGCCCGCGTCAATCGCCACCTGTCTGAGAACGGGTTGAAACCAGGCGACTCGATTCTATTTAAAGGCGGCTCCAGTTTTCCCGGAAACTTGGTCATCGATCGTGCCCGTGGTGGTGCTCCATCAAGACCGGCCCTAATCGCCTCCTACGGATCGGGGACCGCAACCTTGCTCCCTGGAAAAGAGTCTGGAGTTCTCATCCGTGAAACACCCTGGATAACCGTCTCCAACTTAAACCTGACAGCCGACCGCGAAAATGTCGGGGATGGCATTCGGTGTGATCGCAATGAAGAGTCCTCAGCCAGAATTCCCGGACTGTCCTTGATCGACTGCCGCATCGTCGGTTTTGGCTGGCACGGGATCATGATCGACGCCGTACAGCATACCAACGGTTTTGAAAACCTCCGAATTGATGGCTGCATCACTCAGGGTAATCGCTATGCGGGAATTATGGTGTATGGCGGAAACCCCACCGGGCGCTCCTGGTATCCGCATGCCCATATTTCCATTTTTGATTGCGTCGCCAGCGACAATTCGGGCGACCCGGACCAACTCCAATTCCATTCAGGCAGCGGCATCTTTGTCGATGGCGTGGACCAAGCAACGATTTCCCGATGTGTCGCGTTTGGAAATGGTCTCGAATGTCGAAATGACGCCGGTGGTCCCGTCGGAATCTGGGCTCACGCAGCACGAGAGGTGATCATCGAGCGGTGCGAATCCTTTAACAATCACTCCAGCCTTCGCGACGGCGGTGGGTTTGACCTGGATGGCGGATGCGAAGACTCCGTCATGCGATGGAATTTCTCCCACCAGAATCACGGCCCCGGCTTTCTGGTCTATAATTACACCGGAGCTGCCTACCAAAGCCGCGGATGCCGGGTCATTGAAAATGTTTCAGTGGATGACGGTGAACGTGGGACAGGTTACGCGGGCATTCAAGTGGGTTCTGAATCCGGTTGCGAAATTCTCGGTCTACAGATCATTCGCAACACCATCATCGCCCCGCCCGGTTCGGTGGCCGCCGTCAAAATTTCCGGCCATGGCATCGACGCCAATATTCAAAGCAATCTCGTCACGGCGGTCTCACACGGTATTCTAGTATCCATTTCCGGCTATGGTCATCACTTGGCCTTTGTTGGAAACCGCTATTGGCGCGAAGATGGCGCTCCCGCGTTTCTGATTGATACCCGTTGGGCCGTTCCATCCCTGGCGGAATGGAATAATTCGACCGGACCGGAACAACGATTCCATGCGCAGGCCGAAGAATTTACCAATCCACATTTCCTTCGACCTCCCCGGGACCAATCTGGATCGACATCCCATCACCCCCATTGGCCAACCCTTCAGCATGTCTTGGGCGAAGGTATCGGTGCCCCATGGCGTCTACCGGGAAGTTAAAGGATTGTCGAAAGCCGTACCGTCGACAGTCTTGTCGGCTGTATCGCCGGTCTCCAGACCTGCTTGGCTGTCCGACCGCGAACCGCAGCTCAGATTAGGGCGTGTTTTCAAAATGGCTTTGTCTGTTTTGGCCAGCAGACTGGCGAATGCATTTTGAAAACACGCCCCAATTGCCTTGTCCCCTTCCTCAGAAGCGGGTTCGCTCCTCTTCACGCACATGCCTTGGTCTCAAAACTACGACCCGCTCCGTTCTCCGGCGCTTTCAACCGCTGCCGCAGCCTTGCCCGTCGTAGCGATGTTGGCATTTATTGCTTCCGGGCGTGTCCGCGCTTGGTGGGCGGCCATCTGCGGTCTGGCTTTGGCCGCGGTCATCGGTATCGCGGTATTCAAAATCCCGGTGATGTCAGCCATCGGTTCGGTCGGTTACGGCATCGCTTACAGCATTTTCCCTATCGGCTGGATCATTATCAACGTGCTGTTTCTCCACCGCTTGACGGTGATTTCCGGTCGATTTGACGCCTTGCGTCATCAGTTGGCCGGACTCGTGCCCGACCCTCGGGTTCAGGTGATCCTGATTGCATTCGGCTTCGGGGCCTTCGTCGAAGGTGCGGCCGGTTTCGGTGCTCCCGTCGCCATAACAGCCGCCCTCCTCTTGCAGCTCGGTTTTCCCCCACTCCAGGCGAGCGGACTCGCCCTCATCGCCAATACGGCTCCGGTTGCCTTTGGGAGCCTGGGCATTCCCCTCATCACCCTGCAACAGGTCACCGGCCTCGATCTCCACGGACTCTCTTCGATGGCCGGACGACAATTGCCCCTGTTTTCAGCCATGATTCCAGCCTGGATCGTGACGGTCTACGGTGGTTGGTCCGCGTTACGCGCGACGTGGCCGATCGCTGTTGCCGCCGGCATGAGCTTTGGCGTCGTCCAATTCCTGGTCAGCAATTTTCACGGGCCTTGGCTGGTGGATGCCGTGGCCGCCGTGGTCAGCCTGGCAGCGACACTATTGGCTTATCGATGGTTTCCCCCGTCCAGTATCCCGACCCTAAAATCTCCTACCCAGAATATTACTCACCCGCCTTCCTCCAGACCTTCCCGTTGGAGCCCCTGGTTGCCATGGCTGATCCTGATGGCGTTTATCTTTGCCTGGGGAATTCCTGCAGTAAAATCCGCTCTCGATCACCTGGCGTCGACCCAGATTCCGATTCCGTACCTGGACCAACAGATTCAGCGAATGCCCCCTGTCGTTGCCCAGCCCCGCGTCGAATCGGTCCTCTTCAAGCTGAATATTTTGTCGGCGACTGGCACGGGAGTTCTACTGGCGGGTATTTTTTCTGGACTCGCCATGCGGCAAACCTTGTACATCATCTTAGAGACTTGGCTGCGGACCTGGTACGAGATGCGACTCCCCCTCCTCACCATCGCCGCCATGCTGTCGTTGGGTAATTTGACCAAATACTCGGGAGCCGATGCCACCCTTGGACTGGCCCTCGCCCACACCGGCCCCTTTTACCCATTCTTTGGCACCCTCCTCGGTTGGCTCGGTGTTGCACTGACCGGCTCCGACACCGCCGCCAACGTCCTGTTTGGCTCACTCCAGCAGGTGACTGCGAATCAATTGGGGATCAGTCCCTATCTGATGACCGCCGCCAATTCCACCGGAGGCGTGATGGGCAAAATGATCGACGCCCAAAGCATCGTGGTTGCCGGGGCGGCCACTGGTTCGCATGGCAACGAAGGCAAAATCCTCCGCTACGTCTTTCCCCATTCTCTGACCCTGGCCATCCTCATGGGGCTCTGGGTAGCCGCCCTCGCCAGCCTGAAATCCCTCGCTTTCCTCGTCGTCCGGTAACTGGAAGGTGGCCGATATTTTAGTCCGTAACAACCTGAAATACAAGCACATCGGTAGGGTAAGCCCCCCCGTAGCGCATGCTCTCCAGCCTTTCAAATAACGGCTTTTCCACAGACCGTCCCAAAATATCGAAAGGGCTGAAAACCCACCCCACACCCACTTCCCAAACTCTACCCCGCGTGACCCCGAGCGCCACGGGTGGGATGCTTCCGTATCGAATGTCTCCAGACCTGCCCGGCAGTCCAAACAACACCCATGCCGCGAAAGCGAAGCTAATTGGCCGTCCGCAGGACCGTTCGCAGGACCCTAACCGCAAACCTCTCTTCTTTTACCATTTCCGACTTCCTGCCATAGTCCCCAAAAATGAATGAAGTTCAGCTACCCCGCCGCCTCAATGTCGGTTGTGGTCTCGATATTCGGCCGGGCTGGTTGAACTTCGATAGCGTTGACTACGGAGGCAACAGCCTTGGCGACTTGAATCGGTATCCCTGGCCATTTCCCGAGTCCCATTTCGAGGAGATTTTGTGCAGTCACATTCTCGAGCACCTGCCCAATTTCAACGCCGTCGTCACCGAACTTTGGCGGGTTGCCCAACCCGGTGCTCTCATCGTCGTTCGAGTGCCGTTTTTCCTGAGCACCAAGTATTACTCAGAGCCCGACCATCGAACCCCGTTCGGGATTCGGTCGTTTGACAACTACGAGGACTTCAGCGGACGCAAGCTGCGCTTCTACGAACAATGGAAGCTCGGGCACCGCACCAACTACGGCAGCCCCGCCCGGTTTGTCGTCGAGTCCAAGCAATTTCACTTCTCCAATTTCGCCGCCTTGCGCTGGCTCAACGGCATCATCAACCTGGAACCCGTCATCTACGAACGCTTCTTCGCCACCTGGTTGACACCCGAGGAAGTATTCTTCCGCCTCCGCGTCTCAAAGCCAAAGGGATCAATTGGCAGCAGCAAGCACGTGGACGTTTCCTAAACGGCTCGACTTCGAGCCAAACGGATATCGCGCCGATATATTGCAGCGCCAACGGTGAGACCTCATACCAGCCTGGTCCATCGGACCAGATGAACCACCCGCAGTACCCGTCACCCCCACTGCAAAGCGAGCCACCAAGTCGCCGCCACCAAGACCATCGCAACGACAGACGAACATCGACTCACGATTTGCCGCTGTCCGTCGGGTATCCAGGCCGCTCCCGCTCCGCCGATCAGCCCGCCAATGAATCCGCCGGTATGCGCCGCAACGTCCGCCGTCGGGTCGGTTCCAAGGAGGATAAAAAGCGCCGCCCCCGCCGAAAACGTGGTGAATGCCAACCGCGCCCCCCAGCGTCCCGCCCGCCAAAACGGAACCGCTTGGGCAGCTAGCATGCCCAACGCTCCCATGACGAGACCCGACGCCCCTAGACCCACGTAGTCCGTGGCATGCCACAATAAGCTCAAAGCATTGCCCAATGCGCCTGAAAGCAGGCCGGTCAGGAGCGCCAATCCAGCTCCATATCGGCCCATGGCCAAGCCAAACAGGATACCGCCAAAGACCAAATTGAGACTCAAATGTCCCGGGTCTTGATGCAACCAAACCGAGGTGAACGCCCGCCACCATTCCCCTCGATGAACGGCTG
>CAILNN010000026.1 GCA_903835555.1 uncultured Verrucomicrobiota bacterium | reverse complement strand
GGTGAATCGCGCCTAATAAATACCGACACCCATCTTGTGAAACAGTAAGCGCTGTTTTAATGCCTGGATGATATCGGCAGGTTTCTTGACGAGAAATCTGCTGTTTTCTTGAATGGTTTTTTGGAGATTCAGTAAAATGAAGATGGCTTGTTGCAGTTGCTCAAACGGCTCCTTGGAAAAGCGCCTGCTCAACCGCAGTTACAGCGCCAGCGGGCGGACGGATATCCCGAGCGTGGATAACGCGCGGCAGCGTCTTGGACTGCGGTTGTCCTCTACCGCTTTGGGCCTCGAAATCTGAAGAGCCCACGAGGGACCTTGGGCCGCCGTCCAATTCATGGCCTCTTCCAAAGCGCCAGAGGGCTGGCGCAGTCCATGACCTGGCGGACATTCCAGTGATCCATTAATTGGGAAGGGCCCTTGGACTTTGGTTGCCACAACAGGAGACACTGCGCTCGACGGCCCCCTGCCCCGTCATCTTTGCACCATTCCTCGTTCGGACTTGGGAGACGCAAAATTCAGGTCTCCCGTTGGTTCATCCCCTTGGAGTCCGTTGCTTTGAATTCTTACCCTCACCCAAAGGAGGAGGGTAAGAATGATGGGGATTTCAAACGTGACGTTTTAGGACGCCACGATGTCTTGAGGCAAGGTTCCCTTGCTCTGATTGAAGGTCAGCTTATCGCTCTCGGCGGAGACGTGCACCAGTTCGTTCTCAATCAGGTTTCCGCGCAGAATTTCTTCGGCGAGCGGGTCTTCCAAGTATTTCTCAACCGACCGGCGCATGGGGCGGGCTCCGTATTGCGGGTCAAATCCTTTTTCGACCAGGAACTCTTTGGCTTTGTCGTCGAGAACGACCTGAACATTGCGGCGTGAAATTCGCTCGAGTACCTTGCGGATTTCCAGGTCGAGAATCTTCAACAATTCGGTGCGCCCGAGCATGCGGAAGACGATGACTTCATCCAAGCGGTTGAGGAATTCGGGGCGGAAGGCTTTCTTGGCCTCGTCCATGGTCCGACCACGCATGGTTTCATAATCCATCATGTCGCTGGCCCGACCAAAGCCCATGGTGGTCTGCTTGCGCAGGAAGTCGGAACCGACATTGGAGGTCAGGAGGATGATGGTGTTGCGGAAGTCGACCGTGCGTCCGAGCGAATCAGTCAGTTTGCCGTCCTCCAAAATCTGGAGGAACATGTTCATGACATCGGGGTGAGCCTTTTCGATTTCATCGAACAAGACCACGGAGTAGGGCTGACGACGGACCTTTTCGGTCAATTGACCGCCCTCTTCGTAGCCAACATATCCCGGAGGTGAACCGACCAGGCGGCTAACCGTGAATTTCTCCATATATTCACTCATGTCGATTTGGATGAGTGCATTGGAGCTGCCGAACATTTGTTCTGCCAGTGTTCGAGCCAAAAGAGTCTTACCGACCCCCGTTGGTCCGAGGAGGGCGAAACAGCCGATTGGACGTTTGGGGTCCTTGAGGTCGGCGCGGGCGCGTCGAAGAGCCTTGGCCAAGGAACTGACCGCCTCGCGTTGTCCGATGACGACCTTGGCCAATTCAGATTCGACCGCCAACAGTTTGGCGGTATCGGATTGGCCCATTCGTTGCAGTGGGATGCCGGTCCACTTGGACACGACCTGCAAGATATCGTCGTCCGAAACCACGACGCGGCGCTCGTCCTTATTGGTTTTCCATTGGGCCAAGACTTGTTCGAGGCGTTCTTTGGCGGCCTTCTCTTTGTCGCGGAGTTGCGCGGCCCCTTCAAAATCCTGGTCCTTGATCGCCTGCTCTTTCCGGTTCTTGAGTTGCTCGATATCGGCCTCAAGTTCCTTGATATTGGGTGGGCGCTGCATCGCAGCGATGCGAGCGCGCGCTCCCGCCTCGTCCATGACGTCGATGGCCTTATCGGGCAGGTAGCGGGCGGTGATATAGCGATCGCTTAAATTCACACAGGCGGTGATGGCTTCCGTGGTGAATTCAGCTTTGTGATGCTCTTCGTACTTGGACTTCAGCCCTTGCAGAATGAGGATGGCGTCCTCGATGTTCGGCGGTTCCACCTTGACGGTCTGAAAGCGACGTTCGAGTGCGGAGTCTTTCTCGATGTACTTGCGGTACTCGTTGAGGGTGGTGGCCCCAATGATCTGCAATTCGCCCCGGGAGAGAGCCGGTTTAAAGATATTGGAGGCATCCATCGTGCCTTCGGCTGAACCGGCACCGACGATGGTGTGGAGTTCATCGATGAACAGGAGGACGTTCTTGCTCTTTCGAATTTCATCCATCACGGCTTTGATCCGTTCTTCAAATTGACCGCGGTATTTGGTGCCGGCAACCATGAGGGCCAGGTCGAGGGTCACGACACGCTTTCCGGCTAGGATTTCGGGGACATTCCCCCGGGAGATTTCCTGAGCCAATCCTTCGACGATGGCGGTCTTACCGACACCGGCTTCGCCGAGCAAAACCGGGTTATTCTTGGTGCGACGGCAGAGAATCTGGATGACCCGCTCGATCTCATTCTGACGACCGATGACGGGGTCCATCTTGCCTTCCTTGGCCAGTTCGGTGAGGTCGCGCCCGAATGCTTTAAGGGCGGGTGTCTTGATGCCTTTTTTGTCTTCGGGCGGTTTACCGCCGGCTTTGACGGGCTCTCCTGAGGGCTCTTGTTCTTCCCCCTCGTTTTGGGAAAAACCGGGGTCCAACTCCTTGAGGATTTCCTGGCGACACTGTTCGATATCGATGTCCAGGTTTTTAAGGACCTTGGCCGCCACACCATCGCCCTCGCGCAGCAGCCCGAGGAGAATGTGCTCGGTACCGACGTAGGTGTGATTCAGGGCCTTGGCTTCCTTGGCCGCGAGCGACAAGACCTTCTTGACGCGAGGGGTGTAGGGAATGTTTCCCGTCGCTTTGCCTTCACCACCGCCGCGGACTTCCTTTTCGATTTCGAGGCGAACGTTATCCAGATCGAGCCCCATCCGCTGGAGAACATTGACCGCAACACCTTGTCCCAACTTGATCAAACCCAATAACAGATGCTCGGTGCCAACGAAATTGTGGCTAAAGCGGTCGGCTTCCTTGCGGGCCAACGCGAGGACCTGTTGCGCCCTTGGGGTGAAATTATTCAGATTTTCTTCAGGCATATAGCGGTTGTTCGAAAGGAAAACCGAGGTCTTCCGTCGATGTTTTGAATTTGTCCCCGCGTAACGAAGGCGTCAAAAATACTTCACGGTTTTGGCTGGTGTATAGGGGCAATGGGGGTCCGGAACGATGAGGGAACCGACTTCGTCGGCCTCCAGCGGAAGAATCATCGGTTAGGAGCATTCCAACCCCAACGTGGTTGACAGAAGCAACGGATTTTTGGGCTATACGGAGCCGTTATTCACCGACGGGTGAGGCCCCCTGCTGGGGAATTCGGATGCCGCCTGGGCCCCGACGAGGAGCGGGTGAACCGGTGGGAGCAGCGGCCGGGGTTGAGGGCGTGGCAACCTGATCCTCCGGGAGGAGGGCCACCTGCCCGGTCCGGGAGTTGAATACAAATCTCATTCCCGGAGGCGGAACGGGGGCTTCCCGGAGATAATGCTGGCTGACCAATTCATTGAAGTCGCGGGGGTATCGGTCTTCCATCGCCTGGAACTTCTGGATGGCGGCATTGAGTTCGACCATGTTGATGGTCTTTTCGGCAAATTTCTTGGCCTTCCCTTGAGCCGCTATGTAGTCGAGCGGGGCGGCGATTGGATTATTTCCAGAGCCGCTGGAGGATGTCGGCTCCGATTTTTTGCAGGCCACCAAGCTTACCATGACGACAACCAGCCAGAGACAGGAGGGCTTCATGACGTGAAACCTAGCCGAGTCCTTGCAGATTTGCCAACCTCTCAATTATGACTTGGCTATACCAGCGGATCGCACGTCCATTGTTATTCCGGCAGGAATCGGAATCGGTGCATAACCTCGTGCTGGCTGGGTTGGCATGGGCAGGTCGAAGCTCGCTGGCCTGTCGGGTGGTGGAAGCCGTGCAAGCGACACCGTACCTACCGGTCGAGGCCTTTGGTTTTTCATTTCCGAACCCAGTGGGACTGGCGGCTGGAATGGACAAGCAAGCAGCGGCGGTTCCGGTATGGGAAGCGATGGGGTTCGGGTTTTGTGAATTGGGTGGAGTGACGCGGTTTCCGCAGCCGGGAAATGAGAAACCGCGGATGTTTCGGGCTATCTCAGATGAAGCCTTAATTAATCGGATGGGATTCAACAATCCGGGAGCGACGGCTTTGGCGCAACGTCTGACCGAGTGGCGGGCATTGGGGCGATGGCCGAGTCACCCGGTGGGAATCAATATCGGCAAATCGAAGGCCACCCCGCTTGAGGATGCGCGGAGCGATTACGCCTTCTCGTTCCGGCAACTTTGGGGTTTGGCGGACTTTTTCGTGGTGAATGTCAGTTCACCCAATACGCCTAATCTAAGAAAGTTACAGGACCGCGCTGCCCTGGAAGACATCCTTTTGGAACTCGATTCGATCAATCGATCGGAGTCAAAAGGGGGCGGCAAGAAAAACGGCGGACGGACGAAGCCGATATTGGTCAAGGTATCTCCGGATTTGAGTCATGGCGCACTGGACGACATCGTGTCGTTAGTCGAATCCACTCAGTTAGCGGGACTGGTGGCGACCAATACCACGATTAGCAGGCCGACATCGGTTGCGCCTGAATTAGCCGGAGTCTATGCGGAAACCGGGGGAATGAGTGGCCGTCCGCTACGGCAACAGAGCACCGAAATGATCCGTCATCTCTACCGCCAACTGAGGGGGCGGGTCCCCATCATCGGGGTCGGAGGAATTTCGACCGTCGACGATGCGTGGGAGAAAGTCACCGCTGGAGCCAGCTTACTCCAGATTTACTCCAGCCTAGTCTACCATGGGCCCGGGATTGTACCTGCCCTTGTGGGGGGATTGAAGGAACGACTTGGGCGAGCCCGATGGAGTGACGTGGTGGGGAGTGAAAGCCGTATCAGTGTCGAAACCAGCCGAATCGCTCGGTGAACGGCCAGAAGACGAAAAGTTCCTTGCCGATCACCCGTTCCTGGGGGAAGGAGGGAATTCCCCAGGCCCGAGAATCGGCGCTGTTCATGGTGTTGTCTCCAAAACAGACGTATTGACCGGGGGGAATTTGGTAGACGGTTTGGCCGTCGGGGAAATTAAAGGAGTAGGCGCTACGACCGGCCAATGCACGGGAAACCTTCTCGTTGACGTGACCGGAATAATGGTCGGGCCGTGGGGGTTCTGCCGGATTGAAAGAGTAGACATTTTCGAAGCCGTAATCGTTGGTAGTCAAGGCACGGCCATCGATGTAGACGTGACGATCATCGCCAATGCTGACCTTTTCGCCACCCAGACCAACCAATCGCTTAATGTAATGGGTATTGGCGGTCATGCCAGGATGGGTTTCCGAGCGGAAAACAATGGTCTCCCCGCGCCGCGGACGCCTGAAATTGTAGGTAAATCGCTCAACAAACAGGTGATCACCGGAACGAAATTTCGCAGCGATGATTCGATCGCCGCGACGGTAATGGGGGCGGACGGCGTTTCCAAATTGGTCGGGAGTAACGAGGTAATTGATCAATTTATCGGGGACAAACCAGACTTTTTGCTGATGTCCGCCGATTTGAACCGTGGCGTAGCCGAGGAACGGAATGAGCGGGAGTGACTTGGTCTCCGAGACCGCTTCCAAGTCGCCATCTACTTCGGCTTCGGCAAAGCAGTAGGCATCGCCTTTGATAAACAAATCCCAGATTCGATGAGGAATGGAGGGAACGACCTCTTCCCTGGAACCTTCCAGCCTTACTGCGGTAATCCCCCAAAAGGTGGGTTGCGCGGACCCGGTGGGAATCACCATGGGCTGAACGAAAAAGGCGCGACTCCCGAGAATGAGCACGGCCAACTCCAGGGCCATGATCAAATAGTCGCGAACGGCGGCATGGGGAAACCGGAGCAGGTACTTATCGGCCGCCCGATTGAGTTCATCCATTTCGGCGAGGATTTCCTCTTTGGAGCCGGTCTTGAATACACCGCGAGCCTTTTGCAGACCTCCTTCAAGAGCGGCGATGGCCTCGGGCCGGAGTTGGTCGCGTTGGTTTTCGAGGACCTTGCGAACAGCTTCTGCCAATTCCCGCCCTTTACGGTAGGAAGGAGAGGTGAGATGACGAACGAGATGGGCAAAAGGCATGGGGAATTGGGAGGGTCGCCAATAGACCAGACGTGGGTGGATAAAAACAGGGCGCGAAAATACGAGCTAAGACTTGAGAACTTCGATGAAGGCTTCCTGGGGAATGTTCACGGAACCGATGGATTTCATCCGTTTCTTGCCTTCTTTCTGCTTCTCCAAGAGCTTGCGTTTACGGGAGATATCGCCGCCGTAGCACTTGGCGGTGACGTCCTTGCGCATGGCGCTGACCGATTCCCGGGCGACAATCTTTCCGCCGATGGCGGCCTGAATGGCCACCTGAAATTGTTGGCGCGGAATAACTTCCTTGAGCTTGGCCGCAATGGCGCGACCGCGAGGCTCAGCTTTGCTGCGATGCACCAAGCAGGAAAAGGCGTCCATTACCTCGTTGTTGACCAACATGTCGAGCTTGACCATGTCGCTCGGTTCATCGCCATCGGGTTCGTAATCCATGGATCCGTAACCACGGGTGATCGATTTAATCCGGTCATGGAAATCGATGACGATTTCGTTCATCGGTATCCGGCAAGTCAACATCACGCGCCGGGCATCCAGCGTCTCGGTGGTTTTCACCGAACCTCGCTTTTCCGAAATCAACGACATGATATCGCCGATGTTGTCATTCGGACAGATCACGAATGCTTTGACGATGGGCTCAAAAATCTGATCAATGTAGGTAACGTCGGGAAGGAAAGCGGGGTTATCGACACTCAGTTCGATTCCGTCGGTCTTGCGAACGCGGTAAACGACGCTGGGATAGGTGGCGATGATATCCATCGCAAATTCCCGGTGCAGCCGTTCCTGAACAATCTCCATGTGAAGAAGGCCGAGAAAACCGCAACGGAACCCGAAGCCCAGTGCGGCCGAGGTTTCCGTTTGAAACGTGATGGCGGAGTCATTGAGCTGCAATTTGGCGATGGCCTGCTTCAGCCCCTCATAGTCGGCGGTGTTGATGGGATAAATACCGCTGAACACCATGGGGCGAACCTCCTGAAAACCCGGCAAAATGGCGGCCGGATTCCGGGCATCGAGGATGGTGTCACCGACCTTGACCTCACGCGGCGTTTTGATATTGGCGGTGACATAACCGGTCTCGCCAACGGTCAGGACATCGCGGGTGTAGGGCTTGGGATTGAATGAACCGACTTCCTTGATTTCAGCGGTCTTGCTGGAGTTGGGCAGTTTGACCTGCATACCCGGACGCAATTCGCCGGAGAAAATCCGGACCAAGATGACGACTCCTTTGTAGGTATCGAAATAGGAATCGAAAATCAGGGCCTGAAGGGCGGTGCTTTTCGGGGCGGCGGGTGGAGGAATCCGCGCCACGATGGCTTCCAGAATGTCCTCAATGCCAATGCCTTCCTTGGCGCTGGCCAAAATGGCTTCGTCGGCCGGAATGGCGATGATTTCCTCCAACTGCTGTTTGGCCTGCGGGATGTCGGCGTGCGGCAGGTCGATCTTGTTGATGACCGGGATGATGTGAAGGTTTTGTTTCATCGCCAGGTGAACGTTGGCGACGGTCTGGGCCTCGACCCCTTGGGCGGCGTCGATAATCAGCAGGGCACCCTCACAGGCACTCAGACTCCGGGAAACCTCATACGCGAAATCGACATGTCCCGGGGTATCGATGAGGTTGAGCTCGTATTGTTCCCCATTCTTGGCGGTGTAGTACATCGTGACCGGGTGGGCCTTGATGGTGATGCCGCGCTCCTTTTCGAGGTCCATGGCATCGAGGTGTTGTTCCTCGATATCGCGGGCGGCCACCGTGCCGGTACGTTGCAGCAATCGATCAGAAAGGGTGGTCTTCCCGTGATCGATATGGGCGATAATGCTGAAATTGCGAATGTGAGCGGAGTCCATGAGCCAGCTAAAGCCCGCCTACCATAGAGGATTGCTGGCCAACGGGAAGTGCGATTTTCCGGCGGGAGAAATGTACGGCAACGTTTTGGATTGAGTAGGTCACCCACCGCTTTCGCCCGTGAACTGAGGCTGCAGTCCCATTCAGGTCCTTTTCCAAAGCGCCAGAGGACTGGCGCCCTGTCGGACATTCGCTTGCTAGATGACTTGGGGAGAGCGGCGAGACGCCGTTTCTACCTCGAGGGGTCTCCGAACGGGCGTTTCGCTTAACGCCATTCAATGAACCGGCTTTAGAGACTTACTCCACTTCGGGAGCCGTCTGCGGTATGGCCGGGGCGGAATACTCGGCCAAAGCCGCCCTTGCTTCGGCATTTCCGGAGCGGGCCAGGCGTTGCAGCATCTGGCGGGCTTGAGGAGTCAACGCCTCGGAGGCGACTTCGGCTTCGGGGGCTGGGTTGACCGCTTGGACTTGCGCCAGGCGAGCACCACCGATGACCTGACCTCCGAAATTACCTGGGTTGCCCGGGTTTCCAAAGCCTACCCCTCCGACTGGAACCCCAGCGGCGGCAAAATAGCCTCCGGCGATTTGATTCGGAACAGCCATCGGAACTCGACGAGTCACGTATGAAATTCCCCGGGTCTGCTGGCCGTTTCCAAAATTGGCCCCGGCGGCCGTCTGACCGCAGGCTGCAAACGAGGCCAGAGTAGTGAAAGCGGCGAAAATCGTTAGGTTGCGGATAGACTTCATGCTCTGAATCTAGCGAACGGTGTGGGAATTGCAATACGAGACGGATGGGAAGTGATGGTGGGAACCGGTGAATATCATGGTTCCGAAGTGAGTTTTCAAATCGATGGCATAGCAGAATGGTGTCCAATTAAGACGGAACAGCGCGGCGAGCGCCAGCCACACCCTTGCGCAACCCCGTTGGGGTTGAATAATTCTACTCACTACCACCCAGGGTAGGCCCGCAGATGGGCCAACCCTGGGCTTTGATACCCAACCCCTTTGGGGTTGAAAACGATTACCATTATCCAGAGGACTGGTGTCGTGTTTCCCAAATAGCTTGCAGTTTGTTGCGCCTAAAATGCCTCGCGGCAGACTGTAAGCTATTTGGGAAACACGACACTAGTTCCCGACGACCTCCGGTGGAGGAATCAATCGGATTGGGGTAAAAATACCGTTCATGTGGCCGGTTGCGGGATCGTACATACGCACGAGTCCATCAAATCCGCCAGTGAACACGCGATCGCCGTTGGGGGAGAAGGCCACGGCAAACACCGCACCCGTGTGGCCTGTGAGCGTCGCTGTCCGAGCGCCGTCGGCAGTCCGATAAATCCGAACTTCCGGACCGGCACCGCCTGCGACAAGAAGGGTCCCATCGGGAGAAAAGGCGACAGCGTGGACCGCACCGGGTTGCCGCTCAAAACTCCGGACTTGATTGACGTCGTTGTTGGCATCGGTGCGCTCTTGATTTTCCTTGGCTTTGTAGATGCGCAAACCGCCTTCGGTTCCTCCATAGACGGCCCATTCCTCTCGGGGATGCCGGGCCATGGATAATATGGGTTCGAGTAGCTTGTTGATATCGTCGATGAATTGACCAGAACCGGCATCAATCAATTTCATGGCCCGATCCCGACTGCCGCTGAGCAGGCGTTTTCCGTCTGCCATCCAGGCGGTGCGAAAAACCCAATCGCTATGGTTATCGAATTTCAGCACTTCATGCCCGTCGGCGGCGGCAATGACTCGCACGCTCTTGTCCACTCCGCCGAAGGCGAGTCGAGTTCCATCTGGGGACCAGGAGATGCCAAAAAGGGAATCGCTTCCCAGCTTCCAGGCATGCACTTCAGAGGCGGAGGCTACATCCCAGAGCTGCACCTCACCAAACCGGGCGGGTGCGCCGGCGGCGACGGCCAAGACCTTTGAATCTGGGGAGAAAGCCAACCCCTCGATTCGCGGGGCTTCCCCGAGCAAACGGGAGACGAGGGTTAGATTGGTGGCGTCGAACAGGAATGTTTCATGGTACCCGGAAATGGCCAGGTAATGGCCATCGGGAGAAAACGACATCGCGGAAATGACGGGAGGCGTCGAGTAAACGGGCGATTCAGTTATCCGGGTGGAATAAGCGTTCGTCGGGGTGTCATCAATGGCTCCCTGCTGAATCCAGCGAGCAATCAGGGCGACCTCGTCGGCACTTAGCGCATCGCCCTCTTTCGGCATTTCCGGTTCTTTACCGGCCACTTGAAGGCAGAGAAGGGATTTATCTGACTGGCCGGCGACAAAGTTAGGACCGTGCTTGCCTGGTTTGAGGAGCCCTGTGTAGGTGGACGTATCGACCTC
This sequence comes from uncultured Verrucomicrobiota bacterium, assembly GCA_903835555.1. Lineage (GTDB taxonomy): Bacteria > Verrucomicrobiota > Verrucomicrobiia > Limisphaerales > UBA9464 > CAILNN01. The sequence goes on along the minus strand of CAILNN010000026.1, from coordinate 13,322 downwards.
GCCCTTTAATTTATTGGGGTTATGACATCCGTTGCAGGACCGCTTGAAAATCGGGTTGACGTCTTTAAACCAGGAAACCGGGGCATCGGCCCAGACACCGGCGCAAAGGGCCAGCGATAGGAGAACAAAAATTGGGATTCGATTTTCAAGGGCGCTCATTTGGCGACTCCCGGCGGGTTTGGACTGTTCACGGCAGCTTGGGTTGGGGACTGGATAGCCTCTTTTTCTGGGGCGGCGACCATTAACGAGACCGATTGGGTTTTCTGGCGCCAGACCCGGTCGTTGTAGGTGGTCACGCCTGTTACCGTGAATTTCAACTCCTTGCCTGTTTCGGCTTGGTCAGTCACCAACAGTTTGATCGAGGCCTCCTTCCCATTGGCGGCAATGGGAGTCACGGTGGCGAGGACACCTTTGGGTAGCCCGTCGATCGATAAGTCAATGGCGTTGGTCATCCCTCGTCGGTCGACTTTCACCACGAATTCGGTGGAGTTGGCAGCGGAAGTGGAATTGGTAGGCAAGGCGACCGCCGACAGCTTGACGGCATCGGTTCGGAAAAATGAAGACCCGGGCAACATGGCGGTCAGGAACATGGCAATTCCTTGGGTGGTCACGGGCACCTGGAGTGGAGCAAACTGAGTGAGGGTTTCTCCATCGACTGCGGCTTCGGCCCGTACGACCAAGGGGTGCACTCCCACTGTGGCATTATAAGAAGCATTCAGCTTCAACACGCCCCGGGACTGGCCATTGGGAATGGTGATTTCGGGAATATCTATTCCGCCAATTCCCTCGGTCTTGATCTGGATATCCCCGGCGAACCCGTTGCGCCTCACGATTCCGATGTCCACCGATGCCTGGCCATTCTGCTCAACAATCGCGGTGGATGTGCCCACATCGATTGAAAACGGCGATGGCGGAAGAATGGTAAGCCATCCCACCTCTGAGAATTGAGCGGCGTGTACGACTGCTTTTCCGGAGGCCTCCCCGGTCGCCAATAATCGCAATGGGAAATGACCGCCTTTAGCCTCTGTATACGCAGTGAGTAGGAGCCATCCGTAGTTGGGAGCCGAGCCGATGGTTAGAAATGAGCCAGTGACACCCTCTGGCAATCCATCCGGGGCAATTCGAACGATTCCATCGAATCCATTGCGCCGATCGACCTCGCAACGAATCATGGTGGTTCCCCCGCGATTAATCCGATAGCGACCGCCCGAAGCACGAACGCCAAAATCGGGTCGAGTTTCGCTGGGGCGAACCACCAAGCGGTATCCGAACCGATCCCCACCCCGGTCGGTCAAATCGCGCAGAGAGAGGAGGTACTCGGTGTCTTTTTTGGCATCAAACTCGATTCGGGCGTCGGGACCGTTGGCGTCGTCATTTCGGTCAATCACGCCACCATTGGCGTCGCTCAAGGTCAGGAATGCATCTAGTGGCGAACCGAAGGGACGCGCCTGGACTTCGGCAATCAAGCGCTGATCGGTGGTCGATTTTAACCGAAAGGTATCGATATCGGAAGCGTTTCCAATGTGCCCATGGATCACCACAGGTGCCTGGACGGCGTTCGCCTGGTCCTTGGAATTATTTGGTTCTGTTTCAAACACTTCCGGCAAATCACCCACCTCAAACATCAAGGGATTAGAGAATCCGAGCGCGGTGTGGGCCCGGATATCCTGGCGTCCCAGGGGGGCATCAGCAGCAATATCGAGCTTTAATTTATCCGAGCCATCCAGGTTGAAGCCTTTGAACTGAATTTCGGTGCTGGAGCCACGGCGTCCACCAAAGGGAAATAGAAAATCGAGATATGGACGAACTCCGGCCACCAGACGGTATCGATAATCACCGCCGCCTTGAAAGCGGGTGTCCACGATACGGACAATGTAATCGCCATCGGTCGGCGGGGTGAACTCGATAAAGGGGTCGAGCCCGTGAACATCTTCGCTTCGAGCGAGCTCTTTGCCGACGGAATCGAGGAGAAAGAGGCTGGCATCCAGCGGAGAGCCGGTTCGATTGGCTTGAAGGTCAAAAATAACCCGTTCGCCTTTGCGCAGGTTAAACCGGAGATAGTCGGATTCCGCAGGGGCGGAGATTACACCCGAAATTGCCGACGGCAGGGGATAGGCTTGAGCTTCGGAAATTTTTCCGTCAGGCGTTTTTTCGGCCAGTTCCTCCAAATCACTAACTTGAATGGTGCGGGAATTGGAAACGCCCGACGGACTGGCGAGCCGCACCTCACGACTTCCAAGGGGGGCATCGGCCGTAATCGAAACGCGGATGACAACGTTCTTTCCGACTTCAATCGTCCCGGTGGAAAGACCGCCGGACGCTCCTTCCAATGATACGGGAGGCTGGCTCTTGGGAATGACCGCACCCGACACCCCTGAGCCCGACAAAAAAACTTCGTCGGCATTGGCCAGGGCTTCGCCATTGACCGTGACTTCATTGGTCGTCCCCCGCTTAAACCACGTCTGGGAAAAGGAATCGAGCTTGGGAACAGGGCGGGCAAACGCGAGGTTCGCACCGCAAGCTAGCCAGACCAAGAGCAACGAAGCCCCCGTCTGTTTTGGCCAACAGATAGGCAAATGCATTTTGAAAACACGCCTTAGCTGAACAAGCCAAGGACCGGTTCGGCCTGGACCAATTCGCGAGGTTGGTTCAAGTGATTCAGCACCATGGTATGCGGATCGATGCCCAGTGCGTGGTAAATCGTGGCAACGATCTGGGTTGGATGCACTGGGTTCTCGGAGGGTGAAGAACCAGTCGCATCCGATTTTCCATAAACAGCCCCGCGGCCAACCCCTGCCCCGGCGATGAAGGCGGTGTAGCAATAAGGCCAGTGGTCACGACCATCCGGGGAATTGGTATTGCCGCTGGTGCTCACTCCGAGACGTGGACTGCGACCAAATTCGCCCAGGGCGACAACCAAGGTTTCTTTGAGGAGCCCGCGTTGGTCCATATCCTCGATCAGAGCGGCAAGTCCGGAATCGAGTTTGGGACAATGCAAGTTGCGAAGCGGACCGAAATTGGCGGCGTGGGTATCCCAGGCATCGACGGTAGGATCGCCATTGGAAACGGCTGGCCAGTTCATTTGCACCACCCGGGTCCCGGCCTCAATCAGACGACGGGCCAGTAGACATCCCTGTCCGAAGGTATGGCGTCCGTAGCGATCGCGCAGGGTCGCCGGTTCCTTATTCAGATCGAAAGCATCGCGGGCTCGACCGCTGCTGACGAGGTCAAAGGCCTTGTGGTAGTAGCTGTCCAGGGCGTATTTGCCGACGGCCTTTTCCATGTCCGGCATGGCATCGTTGACCGTCTTCAGCAGGGAAGCTCGCCGGTCCAATCGTTCGCGCGAGACCTCCTGACGAAGGGTCAAGTCGGCCAGGTTGATCTCCTGGGCTGGGTCTTGATAGAAGTAATAAGGGTCGTACGCAGCACCGAGAAATCCGGCAGTTCCTCCTTTTCCGATCACGTTGGACTCCTGCAACGGACGCGGGAGCATCACGAAGGGGAGCATGGGGACCTCAGGAGGGCGGAGTCGGCTGATTTGGGAGCCAAAGTGCGGGAAGTCATTGGGAGCGGGGGGCTCCAATTGCCCGGAGGGAGAAACGCGATCGGGCGTATAGCCCGTCATGATTTGATAAATCGCTGCCGTGTGATTGAACAACCCAACCGGGGTGTAGCTCATGGAGCGAATCAGCGTCGCTTTGTCCATCTGTTGGGCGAGCTTGGGCATCACTTCGCTCAGGAACAACCCGGGCACTTTGGACCGGATGGGCTTGAAATCGCCACGGATGTTGGAGGGCGCGTCCGGCTTGGGGTCCCAGATATCGATGTGGCTGGGGCCTCCTTGCAGGTAGAGGATGATCACCGATTTGGCACGACCCCATCCATTCTTTGGATTGCCGGGAGCCGGTCCGGCATTGGGTGCCTGCTCCGCCTGCAAGCGGAGAATATCGGACAAGGTCACCCCAACGATACCGGCACCGCCCAGTCGAAGAAATTCCCGCCGACTGAAGCCGTCGCAGGTTGCACCATATTCGCCAGGAATGGAGATCATAGGTCTTACAATTACCGATTAAAAAGGAAGGCCGGACTGTTCAGTAGAGCCCAAGCAAGGTCCTGAGCACCTTCCAACCGTTTGGCCCCTTCACCGAGTTTGATTTCTGACGATTCCTTGTCTGTCGGGGGCCGACTGAGACAACTGAGGTAGACTTCTTCGATGACCTTGCGGTCATCCTTTTCGCTGGAGACCAATTTCGCGAGGTGATTGTCGGAACTGGTCACGCAATCACCCAACGTCGGTCCGTTGATGAGGTTAAGGGCATGAGCCAGGGTCACATTGCTGGACCGCTCGCATTCGCAGGCGCTCTGGCGTTTGGGTCGGCCAAACAAGGTGAGGAATTCGTTGCCGCCCACCATGCCGTCAGGAGCTTCGACTGCGCGAAGTCCTGCTGGCATATCTTTGAATTGCGGGCGATGGCCGGTAGCCACTGAGACGGCGTCGAGCATTTGCTCGGCACTGAGTCGCCGGGGTTGGGCATGGGAGAAATTCACCAAATCATCCGCATTCCAGCGATTCGGAACGATGCTGAGTTGATACGCTCTGGACTCACAGATGGTCCGCATCAGGTGTCGCAGGTCGAAGCCGCTCTTGATGAAATCATCGGTCAAGGCTGCCAGCAGCTCGGGGTTACTGGGCGGATTGCCAGCGCGAATATCATCGACTGGGTCGATAATGCCCCGTCCGAAGAAATAGCTCCAAAACCGATTGGCGGCAGAGCGGGCAAAGTAGGGATTGTCCTTTGAAGTCAACCAGTCGACCAAAGCTGCCCGGCGGTCTTCTCCGGCTCCGATGTCGCGAGCCTTTCCGTAGGGAGGACGTGGCTCCATGACTTTGTCGTTTTTGGGATGCCGCATCTCGCCTCCATTATAATTCTGGTAAACGACTGCCTCGGATACCTGGTCTTCGGCATAGGTGGCTCCAGGGCGGATGAGGTGGTCACGCCCCAACGTGCCGGGCTTAAATGCAACCTGGGCGAAATAGGCTCCGAACTCATAATATTGAGTTTGGGTCCAGCGCTCGAAGGGATGATCGTGGCATTTGTTGCAGTTGAAACGGACTCCGAGAAAGGTTTGGGAAACATCTTCGGTCATTTTGCCGGGGTCACGTAAGGCCCGAAGATAATTGCCGGCGGGATTTTCAAACGTACTGCCCTTGGCGAGCAATAGGTCGCGAACGAACTGATCGTACGGACGATTGGCGGCCAGTTGTTCTCGAATCCAATTCCGGAAGACGACCACCCCTTTTCGCCCCAAGTTTTCGGAATTGCATTGAAGCAGGTCGGCAAATTTATTGGCCCAGAAGTCGGGGAAAGCGGGCGAGGCCATCAATTGGTCCACCCATTCCTTCCGCTTGACGCGGCTATCGCCCGCTTGGGAGAGGAAAGCGCGTACCTGGTCGGAAGTTGGGGGTTGCCCGGTCAAATCAAGCGACGCCCGGCGAATGAATTCGGCATCGGTGCATAGATCGGACGGGTTAATCTTTACCCGCTCCATCTTTGTGTTTATCGGGTGATCAACGAAATTGTATTCCGGCATAGCGGCAAACTCGAAACCGGAACGGTCGCCCATGATGAAAACTTCCCTGGAAGAGTAAATTCCTTCATAGCGAACCAGCACGGCCATTTCGCCCCGCCGCACGGCGGTCACCTGCCCATTCTTCACCTGGGCAATTTCTTCATTGTTGCTGGTCAGGATCGCCTCGCGGGTGACGTCCCGGGTCGTGCCGTCGCGATAACTGGCAATCACGAGGAGCTGTTGCTGTCGGCCTGGTAAATCAATCTCCACCTTTTCGGGTAGAATGGTGATGTTGGTGGCCCGGGCAGTGGGCTCCTCAAATGAGGCTCCTTCAGAAATCCACTGCTTCAGCAAGGCATGGTATCGCGAGCCGGGGCGAATCGCTTGCCGCCCCTCATGGGGAACTTCTGCGGTCGCCTTGAGAAGCATGAGCGAATCATCGGCATTGACGCGATTAAAGCGACGACCGCTCAGGTCATTGACTAATGCCTGATAATCGTATTCCGGGTCATAGCCGCGCAGGGAAAGTTTGAAGCCATTCTTGCCTTTGGCCGATCCATGGCAGGTTCCCTGGTTACAGCCGACTCGGCCCAAGATCGGTTCGATATCACGGACGAAACCAACCGGTGGAAGTGCGGCTCCGGCCACATGAACTGGCAACGTGGCCGTTTGACCGGCGGCTGAAATAGTTACATCGACGTCGGCTGCCTTGCCACTGGAGATGTAGCCGTCGTCATCGATTGCGAGGGAATTGGATGACGACTGAGAGGCCTGAAAATGGGCCTGGGCGGTCAAATCGATCACGCGCCCGTCCGGACGCTTTCCGAAGACCAAGACTCGTCGTGAATCGCGAGCGTTCTCAAGCCGGAGCGTTGGAGGCTCGATGATCAGGCTGGAGATTTCCGGGAGCGGGGGCCCGGGTGGAAGCGGCGAGTCCGGGGCTCGCTCGGCCAAAACCAGAACGCCGGTGAGGCTCGCGCAAAGGAGTCCTAGAACAGACTGGATGGACCTAAAAGGCATCGGAATTTTGAGGTTTTGCGTACCGATTTAGCCTGCTCGACTCCTGATAAACAAGCGGTATTCACGCTAGGCCGGTTTTTGTTAAAACCGCGTCTTTTTTGGGGCTGGAAATCGGCCCCTAGTAGTTGACACCCATCCAACAGGTCGTAAGGTCGAGATGAAGCGGACCAATTTACTCCGCTTCGTCAAATCTATGCAAATCACGCGCGCTTGCGAATACGGAGTTTTGGGCCTCCTGGCCTTGGCTCGCCGTCAACCAGGCGAGGTGGTTATGCTGGAGGTTATCTCTCGGGAAGAAGCCATTCCGGTGAGTTTCCTGGGAAAGATTTTTCAAGGGTTGGCCAAGGCCGGGTTGATTCGATCGGCTCGCGGTAGCGGGGGTGGATTTTGTCTGACTCGTCCTGCGGAGGAAGTCACCGTCCTGCAAGTGATTGAAGGGCTGGAGGGACCGATCGCATTGCAACGATGCCTGGAATCCGAACCGGAGTGTGAACACATCGGGGGTTGTGCCCTTTGTGGCTTGCTGGCGGAGGCGCAGGATAAAGTCCGCGAGGTATTTTCCCGAACGACGCTGGCCCAGTTGGCTGGTCGACACTTGGCTCCCGGGCTGTTTCGCAAAGCGTGCCCTGAAGCACCTATGGTCCCGTCCGTGGCCGCAACGACCGATGCGACGCATCATGCACCTCCTGCGGAGTTACCTCCAGGAGGAACCGCAGCGGCTCCCATGCTGTTTTCCGCTACCCCTTTTTCCTGCGTTTCCGAGTTATCCGTTTCTCCTACCTGAACAAGCTTTGAATTATGAGCGATACCTATACTCTCTACAATCCCACGGTGATGGAACACTTCATGAATCCCCGCAACATGGGGGATTTGAAGGATGCCGATGGCATCGGTGAAGTCGGTGCCGCCGCCTGCGGCGACATCATGAAGATCAGCGTCAAAATCCAGAATGGCCGGATTACGGACGCGCGGTTTAAGACCTTTGGCTGTGGCTCGGCAATTGCCAGCTCCAGCATGGCAACCGAACTGATCAAGGGGCGAACCATTGAAGAAGCGATGAACTTCTCGAATCAAGAGGTCGTTGACGCCCTCGGCGGACTGCCTCCGGTGAAGATTCACTGTTCAGTCTTGGCTGAAGAGGCGCTCAAGGCGGCGCTGGAAGACTACGTCAAGAAGAACCCCGATTCGGCCAAAGCTCAAATAGCGGTTGCGGCTTAACGACAGCGATTTTCCGCCCATTCGTTCGACTCATCTCAGAGGCGGCATGAACCGCCACTGATACCCGGTCCTGATTCGGTACGGTTTTCATTCGTACCGAAGTCTTTCGTAGCGACTCAAAGTTCCTTTACCTGCCCTGGTTCCATGCGAAACGTCTATCTCGATCATCAAGCGAGCACGCCCGTCCTACCCGAAGTTTTTGAGGCGATGCGCCCCTATTTTACCGAGGCGTTTGGCAATCCATCCTCCCTGCACCAGCATGGTTTACGCGTCCGCGAAGCCCTGAAGAAGGCGCGGCAACAGATGGCGGCGTTGATTAACGCCGAGAGTGAAGAGGAAATCTTTTTCACCTCGGACGGCACCGAATCGGCCAATTTGGCCATCAAGGGGGTCGCCTATGCCAATGAGCGGCGGGGACGCCACTTGGTGGTCAGCGCCACGGAGCACCCGAGCATTATGAATTCCGTGGAATTCCTGGAAAAACAGGGATTCACCTGCACTCGGGTTCCGGTGGACGCCGAAGGATTACTTCGACTGCCGGAGCTTCAAGCGGCCATCACGCCTCAGAGCACTCTGGTAGCCGTGCATCATGTCAACCATGATATCGGTACCATTGAGCCAATTGCCGAGGTCGGTCGTATCTGTGCCGCCGCTGGAGTGCCGCTATATGTTGACTGCGAAGCCAGTGCCGGATGGTTGCCGATTGATGTGAAAGCGATGGGAGCCGCCTTGGTTAGTTTTTCGCCCCACCGTTTTTATGGTCCCAAAGGGGTTGGCGTGCTTTATCGCCATCGCAAGGCCCGGATCGTCAGCATGATGCATGGCGGCGTCCAAGAAAATGGTCGGCGCGCAGGAACGGAGAATGTCCCGGCCATCGTTGGTGGAGGACTCGCGGCCGAGATTGCGCTGACGGCGATGCCTGAACGAATTGCGCATACGGCGAAATTGCAAGCCCGGTTGTGGAAGGGGCTCTCGGAGCATGTCCCTTACATCAAGCTCAACGGGCCGATACCAGGGCCGAACCGAATCACGACCAACCTGAACCTTTCGACCGAATTCATCGAAGGTGAAGGGCAACTCCTGCTTTGTGATTTGAATGGAATTGCGGTCGCCAGCGGGTCCAGTTGCGTGAGTAAGTCGCTAAAAATCTCCCACGTACTGGCAGCGATTGGACTCGACCACGCATTGGCGCAAGGAAACATCATTATGACCTTGGGTCAGGACAATACCGAGGCAGATATCGATTATGTCATCGAGTCCTTTGCCAAGATTGCAGCCAAGCTCCGGGGTATGTCACCGATGTGGGAGGAATTCGAGAGCGGAGTGATTGATTCGGTGATTGCTCCCCGGGGAATTGGTAAGTCGTTTAGCGACCACGCCGCCGGAATTTCTGGAAAACCGGCGCGGTAGTGGCACGTTTTGAATTCGGGGCCCATGAGGGAACCTTGGCTGCCGTCCAATTCACGGCCTTTTCCAAGAGCGCCAGAGGGCTGGCGCAGTCCAAGACCTATTGGTCTCCCTGGGCTCACATGACACGCGTTTACTCCAGGCCACAGGCCGTCCGCGCTTTTTTCAACATGGGGGCGGCTGCGGATCTGGCTCTGTCTGCCCCTGCTCTCAGAAGAGCGTGAACGTGGTCCAGGTTGTTTGCCAATTCCGCGCGACGCTGTCGGGCGGGGGCGAAGTAGTCCCAGTAATGAGCAAACAGCGCCTTCTTGACGTCGCCGTAGCCGGTGCCGCCCACGCGTAGTTTTTCCTCCCATTCCGCTGAAACGCTTGGGGGGGCGACCAATTTTAGGAGCTGAATGGCGATATTCTTTTCCGCGTCTGGCTTGGGTTCGGCTGGCAATCGGCTATCGGTTTGGATGGCCATGATTTTCTTCCGAATCCCTCTTTCATCGCCGAAAAGCTCGATGGTATTGCCGTAGCTCTTGCTCATCTTTTGTCCATCGGTCCCGGGGACGAGGGCGACTTCTTCGCGAATGCGCGGTTCGGGTACGACGAAGGTGTCACCGTACAGATGGTTGAACTTGATGGCAATATCGCGGGTGACTTCGAGATGCTGCTTCTGGTCCTTGCCGACAGGAACAATATGGGAGCCATAGAGCAGGATATCGGCTGCCATCAAAACTGGATAGGCAAACAGACCGTGGTTGACGGCTCCGGCGTCACCATCAGCCAGCTTTGCAATCTTGTCTTTGTAGGAGTGACAACGCTCCAGAAGACCCATGGGGGTCACGGTAGAGAGCAACCAGGCCAGTTCGGTATGTTCCGGAGTATCGGATTGCTTCCAAAAGACGCAGCGTGACGGGTCGAGGCCACAGGCCATGAAATCGAGGGCAACATCCAAGGTATACTGACGACGCAACTTGGCGTCGGTCAGCGAAGTCATGGAATGATAGTCGGCGATAAAATAGTAGGCCTCGCCTTCATTTTGAAGGCCGATAGCCGGGAGCATGGCTCCAAAGTAGTTGCCGAGATGCAGCGCGCCGCTGGGCTGAATGCCGGTGAGAATTCGCATGGTGGAAGTGGATGGCAACTGGGTCCCCTCAGGGAAGAAAATACGCAAGGGCTTTGCCGCAGTGGATAGCCTACCATTTCAGCCGATAAAACGCAGCAGCGGGGGGATTACTACCCAAGTCTTTGAAAGCGTCCGATACCTGAATCATCCCGGTCGGGTCGATGGTGTTGGTGGCAATCGGCACCCACCTATTCATCAGATTGGTTGACCGCTGGGTCACATAGGTCAGCCCGGTTAGCCCATACACCGTTACCGTCGTGGGGTTCCCGTAGGCGATGCTCAAGTGGCCTCCGATATTGTCGCCATGGTAAAGTTCAGCGATTTGCCTGGGCGTCATCGCGTAATCGGCGATTTCCACTTGGTCGAGTTTGCCGTCAAACAACGGATCGGCGGCGAATTGGCTCTTCCCTAAAAAATTCCTGGTTGGGCTGAAAGTGTCCGGCGTCATCGTCACGCTGCCTGAGGCGGCTCGTGCGCCATTGACATAGAGGGTGGCCGTGCTGCCATTGAGCGTGACGGCTACGTGCTGCCAGGAGCCGACTGCCAGTGCCCCGGTACGCTCCACGGTCTGTTCGCCCTGGCCATTGTTGATGGCGAATCGAATGGCGCTGCCGGAACTGGGTGAGAGAAACAGGTATTGGCTTGGGGCACCTCCCTGCGTCGTGCTGACGCTGCCAAAATCAAAGATGCGCTGCCAATTGGCACCGCCGTTCCAATTGACCCAGGCGGCGAAAGTGAACGCGCTTCCCTTGGCGATGTTGGGGGGCAACTGAACGTAGACATTCGCTCCATCCAAGACAAGGGACTGGGCCTGACTGACGTGGCCGGTGGAAAAGCTCGGCGCGCCGATGGCCATGGCATTGTTGTAATAGCCGGAAGTATCCCACAAATTGGTCGCGAACAGGTATTCCGCAATCCCACGCGTGCCGTTGTCCGGCATTGCTTGCAAGTAAGAAAGGTTGGAAACGAGATTGGAATAGATCGTCCCTGCGGGTGTGACGGCCCCGCTGCTGTTCACCAGAGATCGTCCATCTTCGACCCAATTGTATAGCGCATAACGCTCCACAAACGGTGTCGTCTCGAGCACCTGTGTCATGGCGGCGATGTCCGCCTGTTGCTGCGCATAAGTTGGCACCGGATACGGATTGTTGTCTGTCCAATTGGCACCGTTATTCCATTCGGTGAGCCAGATTGGCTTGTGCGTGTTGTTCCAAATATTCAACAAGAAATGATACAGTTGCGACGCGCAAACCGAGGGATTGGATGGATCAGCAGCCCAGTAGTAATGTTGCGCCACAAAATCCACCCGCATGCCGACGGCATGGGCCTCATTGGCCTGCGGTGTGGATATGCCGGCAATAAACGGTAGGAGCCAACTGGATACTCCGCCGTCCGTGCAAGCAGGTGAACCGATCCGTTGACCGGTGGCCAGCAGATCAGGCCAGGACCAAAAGGCATCCGCCACGGCCACGTTGGCCTGGCTGGAGTTGTCTGGCTCATTGTAGCCCAGCAAGGTATTGATACCCAGCGATTGCCATTTCAGCCCCAACCCAGGCCACCATCGAGCCTGACGGATAGCAACGTATTCGCGATCATCGGAGGAATTCTGATCAATATTCCAGTCATACGACCACGCCACATTGAGCGATGAAGCGGGCGGATTTCCCGCAATGCCCTTCTTGCTCGTCCAACGCCAGGGCGTGACGTAAATGAATTGCACTTTCTGGCTCAAAGTCGTGGGCAACACGCCGACCTCCAAATCGCCGTCCTGCGCGATGTAACACTGGCTGTCATTGGCACCATTGGCTGACTGAGCCAAAACTGCCATGTAACCCCGCTTTAATTTAAACGAGCCGATGTTTGTATAAGCCAAACCGGTATAGTAGGTCCACTGACCGTGGGAAGTCGCAGTGCCGGAAAATTCCGTCCCGCCAAAAGCAATCAAGGGCTGGAAACTCGATGACTGGGGTATCACCACCGCGCCGTTCTGTCCGTATTGAACCACGCGACAATTGCTGCCGACCACGGCGGTGTCGCCGTTCACCCGAACCTGCCCGAGATAAGTGGCAGTGGTCACCGACGGTTTCACATTTGGCAAAAACAACCAGGCATCGACCGAGTTCAGATTGATGGTGCAATTCGCCAAAGGCGCGTTGGCATTTGTCACCCAAAGTTCGCAGCGGTTGCCGAGGGTGAGATTGACTCCTGCGAGCGAGCCGATTTTTTGAACGCCATTGGTGATGGATACGACGTTCGGCAGAACAGTGACCGTATTGCTGATGCTGGACGTTGATCCGTTGGCATCGGTGACAACTACATAATAGTGGCCGGAGTCGGTTGTGGCGGCGTTGGTCAGGACCAGTTCTGAATCATAAGTGTTTGTGGATGTGATGGTGGCGTTCCGTTTGATGGCAGGATTAATCCGGGTGCCGTCCTTATACCATTGAAAGGTTGGTTTCGAGTCCGTGGCGGCGACGACGTTGAAAGCCAGAGAATTGCCGACATAGACCGTGTCTGAAGGAGCAACGCTTGGCTGGTTCACAACCAGCGGGCCGTTGGCCAGGGTCAGGGTCAATTGCAAATACGGCGCGCTACCGCCATCCAGGTTGCCCCAGTTTCCCCAGGCGGTGTCCAGCATCAGATTCAACGGGTTGGTGGTGGTGAGCGCCGTTGTGGCCAAACCATAGAGATTCGTGATGGCATTGATCCATCCGTTCGGGTTGCCAATGCTGCTGGCAGCATCCCAAACCAGTTCAGTGCCGCCGCCGCCGCCGGCTTCGCCACAATAAAGAAGACGCTGGCCGCCAGTCGGCGCACCTGAACCTGGATTGTCCCAAGATGCCGAGGCGCTGAAGTTGGTCGTGGCATCGATGCGCCAGCTTTGGTAGTTGCCCCAATCGGCATGCACCCCGAATTGCACATCGGACAGCTTGAAATGGTTAGGAACGGTCCTGGGCAGGGCGAATTGAAAAAGCGAGCGATTGTCAACGCC
>CAILNN010000025.1 GCA_903835555.1 uncultured Verrucomicrobiota bacterium | reverse complement strand
GGTGTATTGAGACCGTTGCAGAGAATTGCCAGATCCGTATACGAGATTGTTGAAATATTGCGGAGAGGGCACAGGGCGGAACGCTTGGTGTTTGCGAACGGTGAAAAGAGGCTCGGTCAGGGAATCCGCCGCCTGCCAAAGAGGTTGGGTCGAGAGGGATGACCCGCCGATATTAAACGGAATGGGAATAGCCACATCCTGCACGTTCCAAGACCGTACTTCCTGGGTATCACCCAGCGGGGGGGTCCTCATAAAATCGGTTCCCACGGGAATCAGATATACGTCGGGAGTAGCGGCCAGGGCATCCGGGTCGGTGCTTGAACCTGCGGTCCCGTCCGGGGCATCCATCCCGATATATCCGTCGAGGGCCACACCGACCGCGAAGATTTTGGTCGCGTAGGCGGTGGCGGTGATATCATGATCACCACCCGCCAACGGTTGACCGAAGAGATTGAAGCCCTTTGAGATCGCCGTCGGGAAGTTGATGACAATTCCTGGCACGGGTGAACCATCGCCTGGATCGATATTGAGGCAGTTGCGCGCCACATCCTGGTCCTCCAGGATGTTGTCCATCCGGGCGCGTTGGAGGATGTCGCTCCATTTGCCGTCGCCATCCTGCCCGGGCAATATCCGGTAATACTCCTGACGCAGGGAGACCGTGGTACCGTAGGCATCTGGATTGTTGAACCCGATGCGCCCCTTGAGCACATCCCAGTCCGCCTTCATTTCGGCCAGGGCGCTGGACAGACCGGGATCGCCAAGATCGCTGCCTCCGAATTGTGGCTGGCCATTCTCGACCACCCCCAACGCACGGGAACTGACAATCTTGTTGACAAAGGAACGTCCCTGGTCGGTATCCAACAGGCCTGTCTCATAGTCATAGGCATTGGCAGCGAGGAGGGCATAGCGGGCTGCCAAGTCAAAGAGCGTCTTGTATCGCTCCAGCCGTTCATTGCGGAAGAGCCGGTACGCCACGTCCTGCGTGCGATAGCCTTGAATCACGTCTGCAACCCGTTGACGCCAGGTTTGGCGTTCCGCCTGGATTTGGTCTCCCTTGGCCAGCAAGACTTGGTAGGCTTTTTGGGCATCGTCCACCGCCTGGACTTTGGTATTCAGGTTCAATAGGTGGCTTTGAACGTTTCCGGAAGCTTGAACCAACTGCTGGATAGCCTCCTTTTGGGTTTCGGTCCATTGAATCGCCTCGATGCTTTGCTGTTTATCGAGAATCTCATTGCTCCACTGATTCAGCAACCCCTGTTCGATAATAAACCCGGCGGTATCCAACGAAATCAGTGTTTCCTTTGCCACAACCGGAGCAATGTCAACCGCTCCCAAGACTGGCTTCTGAAAATCGCCACCGACAGACGTTCCAACCACAGTGATGACTGGGACTGACGCATTTATTAAATTAAATACATCCTCAATAACCGTTTCTGCGGTTTGAAAGGTTTTGTCGATGATGTTGAATGCCGTCGTCGCATTGTTGATATTTTTATTTAGTTCGGTAATTTGTTGATTAATACCTAGAACATTTTGCATCGTCGCCACCTGGGAATTAAATGTGGCTACGGCGACATCAAGGGCTTGCTTGTCGCCTTGCGCATTGGACAGCTCCTGCCACAAACCATCCTGAGCCTTGACGATATCCGATGCCGCCTGCTGGAGCTTTCCTGGCGTCGCCCGATGCCCCGTCCAACTGGCCGGCTTGTCAAATGTTCCGTGGGGTCCAATGGAATAGGGGATATAGTACCGGGTGGTGTAGGACGAATTCGTGGATCCATCAGGATTCAATGACGGGATATTATCTGAAGGCCAATTCGTATTTCCAAACGGCACCGTGGGATTTTGAATGTCAATCTTGAAATCCGTGCCCACGATGGAGTCCTCCGCCGGATAGAAAATGGATTCCGGCAGATCGGTATACATGTAGTGGACAAGGTCCGGACCATTATAGCCTTGAGGGTTGGGTGTTCCCGGGCCTATATCATCGGTGTAAGGTGTGCCATAGATTTCGACCAGCGCATTGGTGTAGGCGGCTTCTTGAGTATTAATTTGTGCCTGATAGTCCGCGATGGTGTTTTCCTGGCTTCGCATCAATTGAGTGAATTCAGTCGCGTCATCAAAAGAGGCCACTGCATTGTTCAACGTCGAAACCGCCCGTTCATAGATTTGTTCAAAGTGGGTTTTCGGCTCAGTGCCGGTCACTTCATTTGGATTAATGTCGAAGGCCAGGCTTCCCTCCACCATCCCCAGTGGATTTAAGCCGCCCTCGGCGGCATCTTCAGAGTTTTGAACGGCCACATAGGTCGCCGGAAGCTCCTGAAGCTCCGGTACCGTGGTGCGATCGATCTTTTGGATCCCTTCATGAGTGGGGTCGGGATCGACGGCGGGTAGCAGGGCATTGCCGACGACCCAATGGATCAAAGCGCCTTGTCCGGTGCGAGCGGCCCAATAATCCGATCCCCAATAACGGGTTCGGGGGGACTGCCCATCCGTTTCATTGGAATTGACCCGGTTGGTCGCCAAGCTCTGCCACTTACCCGTGCTTCCGGGGACATATTCCGACCGACGGGTCAAATCGTAGATCAGGCTACCCGCTCGGGCCACCGCACCGGCGGCGGCGGCGAACTTGCGCTCATGAACGTAGCCCACGGCAACCGGCACTCCCAAGATATTGACCGCTTCGGTCTGAGGAACCCAGGTGAAGTTTGGATTCATCAAAAGCCCGTAATATCCAGTCAGGGCGGTCAGGTAATGCCCATAAGCATCGCCGTGGCCTTGCGGAAACATGTGTTGGGCGTCGGACGCCGAGATGCGTCCAGTGACCGGTGCATCAGGATTGGGTTGAATATTGTAGTTCAAGGCATAAATCACTTCTCCGCTGGCTATTCCCCGAGTGTAGTTCCAATAGAGCCGATTGTAGGCCGGGGCAATCTCGACTCCCGGTGCGGAGAAATCATCCCGACCCCGCAGCATGGCCAGTTGCTGATCGAGCAAGGTGGCCATCTGCCCTTGGAAGGGAAAGAGCGAGGTCGCTACTTTGCCATAGGCAGGATCGGACGTGGTGATCCCGATCGTTGGGTTGTTGGCATCCGCCCAGGCGGTATCCCCAAGGAAGGTGTAAAGGTCGGAAATATACCCGGCCGCCAATAGCAAGGCATCGTTGGCGGGGCCGTAATCAATACCGGCTCCGATACTAAGTCCCTTGCCCCGGTTCAACACCGTTTCATAGATTTGGATCAACCCATAGTCATTGAGAGTGGCGGAATTCAAGGCAACGTCACCCTCCCAGCGCGGGCCGGCCTGAGTCAGCAGGCTCACATCGGTATTGACGGCATTGTTGAAAAAGTCGGTCACCCGTTGATTGAATGGATTGATGCCGGCGAGGACTCGTTTGATCCAACCTTCGACCAAGGTTGGGTCCGTCCATTGAGACCATTTCTCAGGTTGATTTTTGGAGGCATACCGCATGATCAAATAGTTATCGGACAAAGCGCGGACATCCGCCGTTTGTCCGAGAATCACCCGGATGCCGTCTGGAAAATAGTTGGACGAAACCGGTAGCCATTGGGACCCTTCGATCAAGGCAAGGTCTTCCACCTGTCCGGCATCCAGTTTCAAGTTAAACCGCTGCGGAACGAGCGGTGGGGCACCGGAATAGAGGAATACCGTCAACTGATGGGAAACCATATTGTTATCCGGATTTGGCGTACCCCCGGCGAGCATTTCAGGCGCAACCAAGTAGGAATGGGGTAGCGGCGGCGAATTCAATTGAAGGATTTCCGAGGGAAGCGTGGCCTCGGTGCTGTCGTTGGTGCCAGTATTGGCGGTCACGGCCAACTGCCCGTCCAAGAACACTTTGCAGCCCAACGACGACTGAAAATCAAGGCTAAGCCAGAGCTCCGAATATTGAGCGGTGCTGGGGACAGCAAAGGTAGTGAAAAGGACCGTTTGCGGCTGGAGAGGCGTCGTCGCTTCCGCCAACTGTTTGGGACGGAAGTTGGCAGGAATGGCGGACGGATTGTCCAAAGCCACCGTGATTGAACCGTCTGTTCTATTCAAGACAAGAACGCTCCCGGTCACTTGCCCGCCCAGACCATCCAGAAGGGTCACCCGGTTGCCTACAACCAAACTCTGGAACAACGCTTGGGTCACCAAATTGGCATCGCTCAGCACAAGATTTCCACCATCAGGAATGACCGTGGCGGCTGAGGAAAGACCCATGGCCTGAATGTTGGTCACGAAGGATGGGTTATACGGATCGTAGGCCAAGGTATTTAGGGAATTGGTCCGGTTGCCAGGCGATTGGAACACGCCTGCGGGCGTATCGCTGGATAGCGGAAAGAGAAGTTGCATCCATGCGGCACCCGTCGCTCCGAAAAGATTGGTGGGATGATTGTTATAGACCTGTGGTGCCTTTCCATCTACCGGCGCGGCGATTCGCCAGTCAAACTGGTATTGATCCGCATGTCCGGCCAAATCGACCACCTGCTGGACAACCGCTTTTTCCGAGAGCGGGTTATCGGAGTCCACAATGTCCAGTTGTCCCCGATAGAGGCCCGGGTCGACGCGGAGGACGAGCAGGCTGACGGGATCACCGGCCGGAGTCTGAGCCGGGTTAAGGCCGTTTCCAGCCACCAGCGTGACATATCCAGAACCCGGCCCGACGGCTGTAAGAGCATAGGAATCGACCGGAATATTTTGGCTTTCAATGTCGGCCAAATCACTGGAAAATTTCGCGACCGATTTATCCGGATTTGGAATATAGCTGCCCGCCTGGGTCGGGTCCTCGCCGAAGGTTTGGAGGACGGTCTTCAGATTATCAATCGCGCTGGTCCACTGCCCGAACAAGGGATCATGTTGATTGATGATATTGGTGTCACTCAGGTAACTCTTGTCGCTGGAGCTGAGCACATTGAGGAGGAGATAGCTGTCGCCAACCGGCGGATTAACAAACTGACCATCAAACACCAGTGCGCCAGCAGGACCTACATTGGGATCGAAGAAAAAACGCTTGACCAAATGCGGTGGCAACACCGGGAAATAGGTTTTTCCCTGATAGACCTCAGTCTTGACTGATTTGGGAATTGCACCCAGGATATGCGGGTCGACCGGGTTCGTGCTGAGCAGAAAGGTCTTGGCGCGGGTTGGATCGTGAAGCACCACGGACGGCTGATCATTCGCACCACCGACCTGAGAGTGAAGTGACTGTTGATATAAGATTTGGAGACTGCTTTGACCCCGAATGGCGGGCAGACCGCGATTGGGCGTGGTGAGAGTCTGTGCCATTTGCAAGACGGGAGCCTCACTGGGCCAGACGCCGCTATAGTGGATGGCGAGCGCATTCCCATCGGGCACCTGATGGTTTTGGCTATTGCCATTGACGGGATCTCCCACGTATCCACCCTGGCTGCTTATCGGGCGCAGGTAAGGCGTTACCGTTCCGACCGGCGGCTGTTGGTTGGGAGGAAGGGAAGGATAATAGAATCCAGGCAGTGTATTGTAATAAAACTGCATTTGGCTATTGGCCGACGTGTCGCCGTCATAGTGAGGACCGCGAAAGACCCACAGGTTTCCCTTGCGGTCCTTAAAGGTAAATCCACCGGAACCCGTGGTGGAGAAATCCGATGGCAATGGTGCGGCAGAGGCGAGCCATTGGGAAGCGCTCGTGGACGAAAAACCGGAGTCTGGTATGACCGCTTCCAAAGTCGTGGAACTCAATTCAGGCCCCGACCCATTGGCAAAAGAAAGGATCGCTTGCCCATTGCTCCAGTCGGACACGGTCGCATCCCAGATCGTCCCAGTTGCACCGTCAACAATCGTAACCGGATTTCCCTTCGTATCGATGGCAATTTGAAAGGCGAACGATGCATTGCCTCCGAAATTGTTGGAATAAACCGGGCTGGGAAGATATTTTGAAACAAACCCGGACAACTTGTTGGTGTCAAAATCAACATTCGTAGGGAAGAGATATTCCGATACAACCTTGCCCGACAACAACCCGCTCAAGACAAGAGGGAAAAAGGGCTTGAATACGGGCGTGTTGCTCGTGGTGATCGAGCCAAACCCGGAGCTATCAAAAGTAAAATTGGGAACAACTCCCTGCGACCAAACCTCCTGGTTCAATGAGGTGGGAGCAACGCCCGCAACCCTCGGAGCCATTGGCGGACCGAGCAAGTTGAGCGGTGTCGGCGGCTGTAGAATCTGGCCGGCTTCCACAGTATAGTCGAAGGAGTATTGGCTATTGGTCCGCACCACCTGAAAGGCATCCATGCTGGGCCGTCCGTCGGAATCTGCAAATTCCAGGAGCACATAAGGTTGGGAGGAGTAGGTACCTCCCGGTGCGGTATTGGTCAGGTTGAGATCGTCGCGAAGGGCGAATACCTGCCCGCCTTGAATCAACGCGTGTTCCTCATTGGGATTGTAACCCGGCAAAGAGGCATCATTTTGAATGTAGAGATGTCCCTTCGCTTCCAAGCTTTGGAGTGGCCCGCTTCCCTTCTTGCTGGCCAAAATAATCTGGCGGGGATTCGACGGCCATTGGAGTGTATAGCGTCCCACCACCGAGGG
>CAILNN010000024.1 GCA_903835555.1 uncultured Verrucomicrobiota bacterium | reverse complement strand
GGGAACCGGCGACGGACAAATTCCGCTTCTTCGGTCTACCTTCATCATCCCCAATGGACACCTTCGAAATGACGGGTCGGTGATGACTTTTCCCACCAAGGCATTAACGGCTGTGGAGCCACGCCTTTATGGCGCATATCTGACCCATTTTGTTCCCCGGATTTTCTATTCCATTGGCCGGGTAGGGGATCACGGGGCGGAGATTCCGAAAAACCTGTTCCAGCCACTGGCAAAAGACCCTGTGATCTCAGGGCACCCGGAACAAGGGCATAGCCGGATATTCGTCGGGACCGACCTGTTCACTCAATGGCAACGGCAGGCGGAATTGCGCGGATTCGGAGCCGAAAAGGTCGAGAACCTCTTCGCTCTTGCTCGTGAAAACGCCATTCAATTCGGAATGCCTCCGGCCATGGACGATCCCGGTGTCACAAAAATCATCCGAAATCTCACTGATCGGCTGTGGACACTCTATACCGGCCCCGAGCGAACTCATGAACAGAACGAATTCGGCAAAAAGGAAGATCACGGCCACGGGATTTGACCGCAACATGGCCGCCTCCGGAATGACGGCGGGTCTAGTCCGGTTTTTCCGGCGTTCCTGTCACTGACCCCACGGGTCCGCCATCGAGCAGCTACCGCGTTGGCCGCTGGATCGACTTCTGCCAGCACTGCCGCTTGGCGAGCCGCTACTGGTACTCCCCAATGGGTCGGGACAACGATCTGGGCTTCC
The DNA here is from genome assembly GCA_903835555.1 of uncultured Verrucomicrobiota bacterium. Classification (GTDB taxonomy): domain Bacteria; phylum Verrucomicrobiota; class Verrucomicrobiia; order Limisphaerales; family UBA9464; genus CAILNN01. The sequence goes on along the minus strand of CAILNN010000024.1, from coordinate 1,885 downwards.
TTGTCGTCTTCGTTCGAACTCAGTACAGGCCCCGAGGCAGGAAAAGGATCACCATTGCCCTCGTTCCTGCTCTCACGCGCAGGTGATCCAGCCAGCTTTATCGATAACAGGTAGTCGCTGGACCGTTTCTGATACCTCAGCGGGAGCGTAACGGATTCCCTGTCATTCCGATGGCGGGAAGGTCAGACATGAATTATTTTAAGCTGCGTCAGTCTACAAAAGTCGATAGGTTTAAAGGGTTAATCTGTGGTTTTCCATGCAGACTTTATGAAGTGGATATTTCGTAGGTGGCTTTCGGCCCTGATCGTGGCGGCTTGCTTGCCTAGCTGGAACGTCTTTGCTGACACGACAACCGAAGCCCAGCGCGTTCTTCAGCAGTATTGCGCGGAGTGCCACGGGCGGGAGGCAAAAAAGCCGCGAAAAATTAACAAAAAAGCGTATTTGGACGCAAAGACCACCCTGGCCGAGCTTGGGGAAGCCAATGCGATTCAAGCGGGTGGAGGGTCAGAAATCCTCGACCGGCTTCATGCCACGGACTCCGATGAACGGATGCCCCAACCTATCGGGAATGCTGCTGCGGCCATCGTCAGCGCGAAGGACGAAGCCGTTTTGAAACAATGGTTTGGAGAAATTCCAACGACAACAGCGACTCATGCCACTGACGTTCCCCCAGCATCGCGGACCCTGTTTACGCGGCTGAAGCTAGTGGACCAGATTCACGCCGACCTAAAAGCACTGCCCGAAGCCGACCGAAGCTATGTCCGCTACATCTCATTGCACAACTTGGCGAATGCAGGACAAACTGCGCGCATGCCGGGATTTCGTGCCGGAGTCAGTTTTGCGGTCAACAGTTTATCGTCGAGCCCTCAGATTGCGAAACCGACCGAATTGGGACAAGTGCTCCTTCGAATCGATTTGCGGCGTTACGGTTGGGGTCCCGATCGGTGGCAGAAGCTGGTCGAGTGTTACCCCTATGACATTAGCCCGAACCTGGCATCCAAGAAAGAATTGGAAGTCCGGCGATGGTTGGGGTGCGAGGTTCCGTTCCTGCGTGCCGATTGGTTTGTCTTTGCCGCTCTTCAACCACCCCTCTATCACGAGCTCTTGAGCCTTCCAGGTGAGCCGGATGCTGGTTTACCGGCCAGCGACGCGCAGTTGGAAAGCAAATTGAAACTTTCCGTCCTTTCCAACCTCCAGCGTGGTAATGCCTTGCGGGCAGCATTCACGGATTCCGGTGTGTCGGATTGGAACCGATTAATTGAGCGGCACGCGATTTCCCAAGGCTACTATTGGAAAAGCTACGACTTCGGAAATGACGGCGGCGCGGGTGACCTCATCCAGCATCCGCTTGGTCCAGTGGGTATTACCACTGCGGTGCAGCCGTTCCATCACGCAGGTGGAGAGACCATTTGGACCTTACCGAACGGGCTTCAGGGTTACCTCCTTTATACGGCGACTGGAAAGCGATTGAACAGCGGACCCACCGGTATTGTTCGTGACCCACAAGGCCCCCAGCAACGGGTGATGAACGGAATCTCGTGCATCCGTTGCCATTTTGCCGGGATGCGGACGCCCAAAGGCGGCGAACGCGATGTCGAAGAGCTACGCCAGAAAGCAGGCGGGCCGCTGCCCGATTCAGCGAGACTGCTGTTTGATACCTTGTACCGCCCCGCGACGGATGTTCTGGCCCAGTTGGGCCAGGACGAGAACCGATTCAAGGTGGCTGCCCGCCAGGCAGGCTTGACCGACCCAAGCTGGTTCTCAGAGGGCTCCCAACCGGTTTATCAACTGTACGACCTGTTTCGTTCCGATATCCAGAAGGGGACCATTGCCACCGAATTGGATGTAGACCCGGTCGAGTTCGCCACCCGACTCAACGAATTGG
>CAILNN010000023.1 GCA_903835555.1 uncultured Verrucomicrobiota bacterium | reverse complement strand
TGGACAACGGCATAGAGCCGCAATAATTCTTCGTCCGTGGGCAGCACAGCGGGACGCTGGGGTACTTCCACCAGGATATGGAAGTGATTGGACATGATGCAGTAGGTCAGGACGTGCAGGCCGCAGAACTGGGCGTAGGCCTGCATCCAGTGGACGAACTGTTCCTTCTCGTTGGAACCGAAGATGAACCGGCGGTCCACCACTCGCGAGATGCAGTGGTAGTACGCTTGGCCGATTCGCGAATCGAGCTTCAGACGGGGCTGGCGCATGCTCGGAAAGTAGACGGGAAAAGTAAGCATGTCAATACATATGACCTGGCCCTTTACCTTGATTCTCGAAAAGGCCGCGCCTTGGCGCGGCCGTGAGATTATTGGTTGGAGCGGTAGAACTTCGGAGCGTCGGTGGTCGGAATGGTCCAGGGACTGGAGGCATTCGGGACGTTGACGAAGGGACCAGCCGGTGTGGTTGCCCATTGGAGGGTGCCGGTGAATGTGAGGGTCACACCGGAAGCGGTGGCCTGGATGCCGATGGTTGCCGGCACTGGGTTGGCACGAGGTGCGACTTTGGTACCGATACGGATGCGCAGAACGGAATAGTTGGACTCGTTCTGTTGGGCATTCAACGGATCTGTGGGGTCAATGTGACCGTCGTCGCCATAGGCGTTATTGGGAGGTGCCGAAGCTCCAGTGTCGTTCATGACCGAGAATCCGAACAGCAGGGTGCTGGGAAGGACGACGGTGTTCGCGTCAACTTGGGTCCAGACGATACCGTCGTAGGACGCAAGAGATGTAAAGACGTCGCCGGTTCTTTGAAGACGAAGCCAGCGAGCCGAGTTTGGAAGGGAAGCGGTGTCAGGGGTACCGCCGGCATCAACTGCATTTTCTCCGGTGTAGTAGCCCTTAATTCCGTTGATTTCGTTACCCGACCAAGAGAAACCAGCAGCACCATTTCCGTAGCCGCCACCATCAGTGTCGCGCCAAAGAGGAATGGCGGAGCGGCCTGGGGCTGAGTTTTCGATGTAGGTGGTCAAGGCGAACATCTGGACCTTGGTTCCATCGGGGGTGCCTTCGAATCCAGCCAAATAGGGAGCGGTACGAACCATCAGGCCGGAGTTTGCATAGCCGCCCGTGGTTGCGGGGCGGTCATCGCGGCTAACTTCGACTGTGACGTCAAAATCACCGGTCAACGGTTTGCCATTGCTCAGATATTGGAGGTAATCGCCTGGATTCCAAGCATTGGAGCCGCCACCGACGATTTCAACTTCAGTTTCAGTATCGCCAGAAGAAACGGCAACGGCTTGGCCAGGGAGGTAAGGATCATCGCCAGGGCTTGGACGAGGAAGAGTGGAGTCCTGGAGACTTTGAATGTAACCAATGTCGGTCGATTTCCAGTTGGAAATCTTACCGGAGGCAACGGAATTTGGCGCGATGGTGTTGCCCGAACGGTCTGCAACGCCTCCGAGAACGGTCACCGTGAAGGTGGAGTTGGATAGTCCGGAAACGGTCAGGTAGACGGAATCGCCGCCGATACCCAGCTTAGCACCGGTGATGAAGCCTTGGCTGAGTTTATAGTTTAGGGGGAGGACAGCGCTTGCGGAGTTTAAGACCTTGGAGAACTTGAGGCCGACCGTCTTACCATCAGTAGAACCGACGGAGACCAGCGCCGGAGCGGCATTATCGGAGATTGGGGTGTTGCCGTAGCTGGAGAAGCTGGCGACTGCCAAGGTATTTCCACCCGTTGAGTCGGTAGAATTGTAGCCAGCCGAGAAGGCGTAGGTACCGACCAGAACGGTTCCCGGAGTGGTGGTGCTGTAGCGTTCGCCGATCAGCGACCAGGTCGTCCCGTTGGTACCGACGAAGAACGAGAAGTTATTTCCCGCGCGACGGATTCGAAGCCATTGGTTGGGGATGGTATTCGTGACACCGGAATAGGACCGGCTGAAGATGGTGTACTTTTGGTCTTTAATACCGCGGCCCCAGACTTCGACGGAATTTCGTCCAGCGGGGTTTCCGACGTTGAGAATCAGGGAAGCGCTGTCAGTATCCAGAGTCTCGCGGACTTCCAAACCTGCGCTAGCGTTTACGTCCGCCGGATCGGCCGTGAGAGAGGTCAATTTGACGGCTTTATCGAAGTCACCGGAAACGGTTTCGTAGGCGAACTGCTGAACGTCGCCGGGCTGATCGGTATTTTCCACAGTCGGCAAGAACACGAGACCACCGCCGGAAACGACGAAGGAGTTGGTTCCGGTGGTAACCGTGGAGCCAGGAGCCGGAATAACCGTGGTAGTGCCGGGCAAGATATCGGTTCCAACGAGGCTGGCACCGAAACCGGAAACTGGGGTGACGGTGAGCGTTGCCAGAGCGGTTTGGCCAGCGCCGGTGATAGGGTTAGTCCACTTCAACTGGTAAGTACCGGCATCGGCGGGTGTCACAACGGCGAGCTTGAGGGCGACCTTCTTGGCGGTGCCGAGGTAATTGGCGGAATTGGGAACCGGAACTCCGTTATGGAACCATTGGAAGTCGTTCGGGCTTCCGTTGACCGTGGCAGAAATAACCACGTTGGTTGAACCGGCAGGAACGGTTTGATTAACCGGGCTGCTGACGAGGGCGGCTGCGGTGTTCTGGATTGAGAAGACGCCGAAACCGTAAGTGCCGAAGGTTACCAGCGCTTCAGCCTTGCCGGAGTTAGCGGGAGCGGTCTTGTCGGGGTTCAACTCAACCCATCCGTCGTATCCGTTACCGTTGGTGAAGATATCCTGCTCGGTCGCATCCAACTTCCAGGAGCTATTGCCGCTGGCGATGGAACCGTCGAGGCGATGAATACCGACCCAGCCTGGCTTGTAGAGGTCGGTCCCGTCGGCTGCTTTGCCGGGGTATTGATTGTTCCAACTCGGGGAGGAGTAACCAACGATATAGCCCAAGGTGGCGTCGGCAGCGAGTGCTTGGTTCCAGTTACCGTCGTAAACGGAGACACCGTCGACTTGGTCGTTTTCAGGCTTGTTGTTTTGACCCGCCGCTTCCCAAGCGAACGGAGGCAATCCTTGGTAGCCGGATTCATTCCGTTCATAGTTATAGACATTCGGCTGCTGATTATAGCTAGCCGAAGGAGTGGGGTTGGCTGGATTCAGAGTGTAGCGATTCGGGCGCGCCTGCCATCCCGTACCGGGATAGTGGCCAGCAAACACGACGGAAATGGGAGGGTTGGAGGAACCTGGACCGTAATTGCTGGGCAATTGAATGGGGAAGGAGCTGATACCACCCAGGGCGTAATCGTTACGGCGAGCGCCGTTGTCACGATTGTCAACGCGAGCAATCGGGTGGAAGTTCAGACCGTCGGTGGTCACCAAAACCTGGGGCTGCTGACCCGCACGCCAAGTGGCACCGCCAGCATAAATGACCGTGTTGGTGCCGGTTCCCTTGACGTGAAAGTCACGGAAGCGCCAGCTCTTCGATCCGTCGCCATTGCTAAGTCCATCACCCACACCAGCGACTTGCTCTTCGTATACAACCGTCGGAGTGGAAACCCATCCGCCGCCTGCCTTGGGAGCATACCGGAGGATGAGGTTATGCTGACTGCTATACAAAGCGCGATTACCATCCGGACCGTCATCCAGGGCGACACGCCACCAAGGATTGTAGGTGGAGCTTTGGATTGCGGATAGATCAATACCGATCGAGGAAGCAGGGTCAGCACTTTCCGCAAAAGCGATACCCAGAGGTGCTCCGGTTGCTGCGTCGATCCAGATGAGCGAGCGATCTGGATATTGGGCAGCCAAAGCCTTTTGAGCGGGCGTCAGGCTGGGGTCGGACTCGTTGATACCGTTTTCGCGAATGCCCAACAGAAGCTTGGTTGCATTGTAGCGGATGAGGCCGGCGTAGGCATTGACGATTTCCGTTCCATCTTGGTTGTCATTGGGGTCAGCTGCAGTTGGCTTCACCAAGATGGGAAGCTTGTTTGCGGTGCTGACTCCAAAGGAGCCATTGATGTGTTGATACCAGACAGGAGTGAGTTCCTGCGCAGAAGCCATTTGGGCCGCCAGGATGGCAGCGATTGTTGGCAGGAGTGCTTTGTTCAGTTTCATGATTCGAGTGAACGACATGGACTTGGTGTGGCGGCCACGCCACACAGAATTCCCACTGCGCTCTGGAACTCCTCCTGAAAACGGAACAGTCTCGTAACCTGTGAGATACAAATGACGAGGAGTCCGAGTGAAAAGGAAATGTTCAGCACGCAATGTAATTTCACCCCAAGCTTTTGGGGCGAACCGACAAGAAAGTCGAGTGACAAATCAGCGATGGTAACCGATTGTCGAAAATTGGCGGAAAGGTTGCATAGGCCAGAAGGCGGATTTCCAGGGGCACCTTTGTTCCAGAACCCAAAAAGTGGAAATCGCGCTTTGGAAACGTCTTTTAGATGGATTGCCACCAGGGTTTGTTCACGGGTTTGTCCGGTTTCGAGGCGGAAGCGGTAGAGGACTACCGCAGTCCAAGACGCTGTCGCGAGCCCTCTGGAGCTTAGACAATCGGTGGGCTTTCATCATTCCAGGAGCAGTCTGAACAAATCCAACGGGCCATCCTCATTTTGCGCTTTCTCTGCGATTTGGCTCTCCGATTTCCCCAACCTGGATTTCGTGAGCCCCCTTCGGTATCGCAAATGGGGCAGGCTGGCGACCTGGCCAGCGGACGATCAACTCGACCGGTTCGCTGGCCAGACCAAGGACGGTCACGGGACTGTCCTGGGACCAATAGCCGGCTCCTGAGTGGATTTCCCTGACGGGCCCGAATTCTCCGGTTGCATAGTGGATGCGCATTTGAACCCCGACGCCCGAGGGATTTCCAGCAGGCCCTGCCAATCGAACTCTCAATCCTGGCTTGGCGCTCAGGTTGTGGAAAAGGCGAGTGGATTCTCCATTTTGGGTCACGACGAGATCGGGACGACCATCTTCGTCGTAGTCAGCAGTGGCCCCACCACGTTGGTCACCGGGCACATGAATACCTGATAATCGTCCGGGTACGACGGCCAAATGACCTCGTCCATCGCCCTGCAATAGAAGCCCCTCGCCCGCATCCATACGTTCCCGGTCTGTTCCGATGGGGAAGAAATTCTGGCTAAGGAAGACATCCTCAGCTCCGTCCCCGTTAAAGTCAGCGACCACTACGGATTGGACGGACGACCATTGGGCCTCGGGTGGCAGGGGACGAACCAGCAGGTGGTCACCGCGTTTTAGGAGGACAACGGAATCCAGGGTATTAACGGATAGCCGGTGGGTTTGGGCTAAAGCATCACCGAGAATTTGGCCAACGCTTGCTTCGGCGAAAGCTTTACGGGTGGGAAAACGGTCGCGAACGGACGGCCAGACACTGGCAAGAAAGTCACGGTTGATATAGGGCAACTCACGCGCCGTCATCGGATCGACATACCCCTCCAGCAAATCGGTAGCCCCGCGTGCCTGCCAATCCCCGTAGTAAACAAAGTTTCCGGTTTCGGCTCCCTGGTTATACGGGCTGTTGTGCCCCCAATTTCCGGCAACCCAATCCAGTTTTCCGTCGCCGTCCAGATCGACGGTCGTCACGCCGGTCCACCAACCGGTCATTTCGCTTAACTTGGCGGGATGATGGCCGGGAGATTCCCAAACCAACGAGAGGTCTTCCTCGCGTAATTGACCGGCCTCATTGCGGTAAAACTTGAGGGGTCCCCACTCCGTTGCCAGGACAAGGTCGCTGTCGCCGTCACCATCGAAGTCGGTGAAAACCGCACCACTGACCATGCCTATGTGAGCAAAACGCGGGTTGTTGTTGGTGTCGGCCACAAATCCGGCACCCGTTCCACGGAGCATGCCCGATGACGTGGGCTCGGGATATCGACCTGGCAAGACGCGCCCGCCGATGAAGAGGTCCAACTGCCCGTCGCCATCCACATCCGAAAGGGCCATGGGGCCGATCGTTCCCGAAAGAGCAATGCCACCGAGGCGCTGAACGCCTTGAGCCAGGTCATAAAATCGGACTCCACCATTTCCTTTGGGTGCTTCATAGGAACTAAAAGCTACCAACAAGACGGGCGGTTGGGCCGACTGGGGCAGGATGAGAATCCCGGCATGGTCCAAGGCAGCGGGATGCTGAAACATGGGCATGGGCGAGGGATCGAAACTGCCCTTTCCATCGTTGAGAAAAACGCCCAATTTACCACCGCGACCGCTCCCGATGACGAGATCATCTCGACCATCGCCATTGAGGTCACCCCAAGCGACCGCCGGGCCGAGTTGACTCAGAGCACGCGGCAGCAAGGGCTGGCGATCAAAGTCGTCGAAAGGGATTTCGACGTGGCGATGATTCAGCCGATCGGAGACATCTCGAAACCACGGGTCTTCTGCCTGTTGAGGCGTAGGTCGCTTGTCTCTCGAAGCACTTTTTTCCTCGATTTCCAGCCATTGATTGGGACGGGCTTCCAGCCAGTCCGTCTCTTTGCCATTTGGCCAAGTGACCCGAACCTTGAGTTGGTTAGTCAAGGCTCCTGCGGCGAAGACCCGACCGGGATTATCGCTGGAGAGGTATCGTCCGCCTGAGATGATCACCTGACTTTGGGGTACGGGGCCGCCATTGACTTCAATTCGAGCGCCAATGGCCTGGGTATTGGGGGCATGTCCGCGCAAGGTGATGGCCAGACGGGAAGCCGTTGCTTCATTGCGCAAGAATAGCGGCGCGTCGTTTTGGCGATTGATGACGACATCCAAATCCCCATCGCCATCGAGATCGGCGAGTGCGACCCCTTGGGAAACCCCGACCTGATCAAAATTCCATTCGTGCGCCGCGTCGACGAACCCGAGTTTTCCATCATTTCGGAAGGCTGCGTTGGGCAACGCAAGGTGGGGAAAGCGTTTTCGCAAGGTACGAGAATCGGCATCGTTCAGTTTCCGACGTTGCCGTTCTGATTCGATCGTTTCGGCCATGTCTTCGTCCTGAACATCCCGTTCGAACCCGGTCGTGATCAGGACATCCTCAAACCCATCCAAATCGACATCGAGAAAAACGGGCGACCATGACCAATCCGAGGCAGCCAATCCGGCGAACCAAGCGATTTCGGCAAAAGTTCCATGGCCTCGTCCGAGGAACAGCGTATTGCGCGCGGTTTGTGGACGTGCATCGCTAGCAAAGAAGGGAGAAACGTCGACACCGTGTCTTGCGGAATCGATTTGGCGTCGAATCGGATCCCGACTGAGCATGTCGGTCACCAGGAAATCATCGAATCCGTCCCGATTGAGGTCGCCAAAGTCGACACCCATGGAGAACCAACTGGTCTTCCGAATCGCGGTTCGTGGGATCGCCCGAAATTGACCGTGGCCCTGATTGATCCAAATCCGGTCGGGGGAAGTCAGATCGTTGCAGACATATAGGTCTGGAAGCCCGTCCCCATTGATATCGCGGAACATGGCGGACAAGCCCCAATCGTAGAGAGGAGCCACGAGGGGAATGCCTGCCTCATCGCGAAAAGCTCCCGAAGTAAACGTCACGGGCGAAAAATGTCCTTTGCCGTCGTTGAGGTACAACACATCCGCTTCGCCGTTTTCGGTCAATCGACCGGCGTCATCCACGGTAAAGCGTCCGACCAATTCTGGTTCCGTGGTTGAGTGTCCATTGACGGTTACGACCTCCCGGTGCCCATCGATAGTCTTGACTTCGATGTTTTGGCGGAACTCATCGCGGGCGGTGGTGGTTCGGTAATTGACGACATAGAGGTCGAGGTCGCCATCTCCGTCAATATCAGCCAAAGCCAGCGACATGGCCCCCGAGCGTGAAGCGAAGCCGGAGGCTTGAGTCACGTCGGTAAACTGACCATGGCCATCGTTATGAAAACAATGGGTTCCCTGCCCCAGCGTGTTGACCAAGAGGTCCAGAAAGCCGTCACCATCCAGGTCGGCAAGAACCGCTCCGGTGGCATCCCACTGGGAAAGAGGAGATGGTTTTCCTCCGTCTCCCTGAAATGCGACGGCGGTGATATTGGTAAAATGCCAGTCGCCGAGATTGCGGTAGAGAGCGCTGCCACCGCCGGTGCCTGCCAGGAACACATCACACAAGCCGTCTCCGTCGATGTCACCGAGAGCAACTCCGGAACCGTTCAACAAGATATGGTTGGTGAGGGAGCGGGCTTCGGGAATTAGGTTGGTAAATTGTACGCCGGTCGTGATCGACGGCATGACGGAGAATCCTGGTTTACCGGTTCCCAAGGGCTTGAGGAGCTGCGTTCGACCAAATGGAGTTTCAACCCAAGAAGCAGCGATAGCGGTTGGAAGCGCCGACAAAAGCAAAAAAGAGGTCGTGAGCCTGCCAAAGAGTTGAAGCGAGCGGAAAAACATCAGCAGCCGAACGATAAACACCTGAGGGAGTCAGGGTCACGCAGAATGCCGATCGGCACTGTCATGGCATGGGGTGGTCGAAGCCCTGAAAAAGGTATCCGAGCCGCTTGGCCTCGGACGCAAGAATGAGGCATCCTATCCCCATGAATTCTGCGATTCTCCAGCGGGGAGAAAAAATCCATGTGCTCCACCGGCGTCAGATTGATAGCGAGCCGCATCGTCATTTTGTTGGGGTCGTGGACGAATATGATGGAGGCGTCGTCCGAATGACGGGCCACCTTTATGTGGTCGACAAGTCCACTTTTCAATTCGTGCGTCGGCCCGAATTGCGGACGCGGATTGTATCGGTGGTCAGCGGGGAAATTATTGTCAACGTCTTGCCGCCGCAGGTGGCACTGGAAAAGATTGTCTACAAGTTGGAAGGGGCGGCAGTGCGCGTCACGGACGGAACCGAATGGCATTTGGACCTTTCGGAAGTCGGTTGGAAATAGTGACACGAAATGTCCAGGGATCGTGAAAATTGGCAGCGTTGAATTTTACCCGATGGCAAGCATACTACATCCAATGCCTTTCTTCACGCGAATCCAGGGACGGAAACGAATCGTACCATGGCTGGCCGTGCTATGGACTTTGTCCGCGATAACGTGGCTTTCGACCGTGGGTGCGACCGATAGTCCGGCTTTGCCTCTGGACTTCAATCGGGATGTTCGCCCGATTCTTTCCGAGCATTGTTACGCCTGCCATGGGCCAGATGAGAACAAGCGCAAGGCGGGACTACGGCTGGACCGCCAAGAGGATGCTTTCAAGGAATTAAAAGGCGGACATCATGCATTGGTGAAAGGGGATTTGGAGCACAGCACCCTGGCGCGTCGCATTGTGAGCGATGACACTGAGGAATTGATGCCTCCCCCCAAGTTTGGCAAGCCGCTGAAGGCCGAGGAAGTCAAGCTGCTGCGGAGATGGATTGCCGAAGGGGCGGCTTGGAAAAAGCATTGGGCATTCCTACCACCGGAGCATCTGCCGGTTCCCCCGGTGCAAAATGGAGCGTGGCCTCGCAACGATTTGGACCGGTTTATTCTGGCACGATTGGAAAAGGAGGGGCTTCAGCCAAATCCGGAAGCGGATAGGGCTACCCTGATTCGGAGGGTGACACTGGACCTGACCGGGCTACCGCCAACGATCGAAGAAGTCGACCAGTTCTTATTGGACGCTCAGCCTGGGGCCTACGAGCGGCTGGTCGAGCGATTGCTTGCGTCCGCACATTATGGTGAGCGGATGGCGATGAACTGGCTGGATTTGGCGCGGTTTGCTGACACCAGCGGTTACCATTTCGATGGGGTTCGGTTCATGTGGCTGTGGCGGGACTGGGTGATACGCGCATTTAATGATAACAAACCGTACGACGCCTTCACGGTGGAACAACTGGCTGGTGACCTATTGCCCAACGCGACCCCGGATCAGCGATTGGCGACCGGATTCGTCCGCAATAACATGACGAATGACGAAGGCGGGGCGGATCCGGATGAATATTTGAATAAGTATGTGGTTGATCGGGTGAACACTTTGGGAGCGGTCTGGCTGGGGCTGACCGTCGGCTGCACCGAGTGTCATGATCACAAGTATGATCCGCTGACGACCAAGGAGTTTTACCAGATGTACGCCTTTTTCCATAATGTGCCGGAAAAGGGCCTGGATCGAATCCGCACCGACAATCCACCTCCGCGGCTTCCGATGCCAACGACAGAGCAGGCACGAAACTTTGTCGAAGCGGAGTTCACGCTGAAGGATGCGGAAAAGACCTTGCAAGACCGGATCAATGAGCTCGGGGAAACGCAGGAAAAGTGGGAGCGGGAGGCCGCGACCAACGTGAAGGAAAAAGCGGTCGAAGCGCCGCTGATAGGGATCACATTTGCAAATGGACTGACTGCGACTCATCCGACTGCGGGTGTATCGGCAAGCCAGGGATTGGTTGGAAGCGATTCGCCAACAGAACCGAAATTGGACGGTGCAGAAAAGCCGGAATATACGGATGGGTTACCGGGACGCGGGTTGGTATTGAACGGGAAGACGACGGTGGAGTATGGACCTCTCATCGCTTGGGATGCAACGAACGCGGTGAGCTTTGGCGGATGGGTACGCCGTCAAGGCGACGGGGCCATCTTGAGCAAGATGGAGAAGGGACCAACCTATCGAGGCTTTGATTTATTGGTGGGCGAAGGGCGGTTGCAGGTCCACATCATCCACCAATGGCCTGAACAGGCATTGAAGGTAAAAACCAAGGAAGGCATTGCAGAAAACCGATGGGTCCATGTCTGGGTGACCTACGACGGTCAGGGAAAGGCTGACGGCGTGAAGGTCTATGTGGATGGTCGCTTGCGCGAGTTGGAAGTGGAACGAAATCAACTCGCTGGGACCATCACAAACGCAGAACCCTTTCGATTGGGATCGAGGAGTGGTGAAGCTTACTTTAACGGGGCGGTAGCCGATGTTCGCTTCTATTCGAGAGTAACAACATCCGATGAGGTACGGCGGCTGGTTTATGCCGGGTACCAACCGTTGATCGCCAAGTCTCGCGGACACCGCAACGATGAGGAACGGAATCAATTGGCCGAGTACTACAAGGCCAATTATGCCATCGACTACCTGCGGGCTGAAAAGGCGCTGAGCCAGGCGCGGCAACGAAAAGATGCGTTGATGTCCCAGATTCCGACGAGTCTGGTGATGGAAGAGATGGACCCGCCGAGGGAGACGTACGTCTTGGTTCGGGGCGATTTCCGAACCAAAGGCGAGCGGGTTTTCCCGGGCACCCCGAGCTCATTGCCACCGCTTCCCGAAGGACCGGTCAACCGGCTGACTTTGGCGCGGTGGTTGGTTTCGACCAATCACCCGCTGACTGCGCGGGTAACTGTGAATCGATATTGGGGAATGATTTTTGGCACCGGACTGGTGAAAACGGCGAATGATTTTGGTTCGCAGGGGGAATGGCCCAGTCATCCGGAGTTACTGGATTGGCTGGCGGCGCGTTTTCGGGATGGCGTTCCGGCTTCGGGAGGCTCCCCTGCCCTGGCGGCGTGGGATGTGAAGGGGCTGATTCGGTTGATGGTCACCAGTGCGACTTACCGGCAATCGGCAGTGGTTGACCCGGCCAAACTGGAACGCGACCCGTACAACCGCCTGTTGGCGCGGAGTCCCCGCCTCCGACTGGACGCGGAGTTTATCCGGGACAACGCCTTGGCGGTGTCGGGGCTGCTCAATGATAAAGTGGGCGGACCGAGTGTGAAACCGTACCAGCCCGCCGGAATTTGGGACGGGACGGACTCGGTATTTGTCCAGGACCATGGCGACCTGCTGTATCGGCGGGGCATGTATGTGTTCTGGCGTCGTTCGGCGCATTACCCGCCATTTGCGACCTTTGACGCGCCGAACCGGGAGGTGTGCACCTTCTTGCGCCAACGGACGCAGACCCCGTTGCAGTCGCTGGTGTTGATGAACGATCCGGCGTTTGTGGAGGCGGCGCGGGGATTGGCCGAGCGGGTGGTTCGCGAGGAACCAGCCGGTCCTGAGCGCCGAATTTTGAAGGCGTTCCGGCACACACTGGGTCGGATGCCGCAACCGGATGAAATGGGGGTCCTCAAGCGGACCTACGAACAGCAATTGGCCAATTTTCAAAGCAACCCCGAGGCGGCGGCCGCATTGCTCAAAGTCGGCGAATCGAAGGCGATGGATGGCCAACCAACGCCGGAATTGGCGGCGATGACGGCAGTGGCCAATGTCTTGCTGAACCTCAACGAAACAATCACCCGATAACCCACCCATGTTTCTTGCTGAAGCCGAAAAAATATTGTCCCGCCGGGCGTTCTTGACCCGGAGCACCACGGGTTTGGGGACCATGGCGCTGGCCACGCTGCTCAATCCGCGCTTGTCCGCGTTTGGGGAATCGTCGTTGAAGGTTGGAGGTGCCCTGAAGCAGTTGCATTGGGCACCGAAGGCCAAGCGGGTGATTTACCTGTTTCAATCCGGAGCTCCATCGCACTTGGACTTGTTTGATCCCAAGCCGAAGCTGGAACAGATGACCGGCGAAGAATTGCCGCCAAGCGTCCGAATGGGACAGCGGATCACCGGGATGACCGCTGGGCAAGCGGTGCTCAAATGTGTGGGGGCGGCCTATCCTTTCCAGCGATATGGCAAGTCGGGAACCGAGATGAGTTCACTGCTGCCACACACAGGCAGCATCGTGGATGACATTGCCTTGATTCGGTCGATGCACACCGACCCGATTAACCATGATCCGGCGGTGACCTTCTTTGGGACGGGGAATCAGCAACCCGGACGTCCGACCATGGGTGCCTGGCTGGCGTATGGTTTGGGAAGCGAGAACGCCAATTTGCCGTCGTTCGTGGTCCTGACCAGCGGTAGCGGTGGGCAGGCGTTGCAAGCGCGTTATTGGGGCAATGGGTTTCTGCCGGCCAATTATCAAGGGGTGCAGATGCGCAGTTCTGGGGACCCGGTCCTCTATGTCTCCAATCCGCCGGGGATGAGCGGCACGGCTCGGAGGCAATTGCTCGATGCCATGCAGGAGCTGAATCGGAAGCAACTGGGGACTCTCAGTGATCCCGATATTGCCACGCATATTGAGAACTATGAACTGGCATTCCGGATGCAGACCAGTGTGCCGGAGTTGATGGATATTGGTACCGAGTCGAAGGAAGTATTGGAGGCGTATGGAGCGCAACCCGGGAAACCGTCGTTTGCCAACAACTGTCTTCTGGCGCGGCGGTTGACGGAGCGTGGGGTCCGATTTGTCCAATTGTGTCATCGCGACTGGGACCATCACGGTGGGTTGCCCGACGGACTGAAGGCGCAGACCCGCATGACGGACCAAGCGAGTGCGGCGTTGGTCAAGGACCTGAAGCAACGCGGGTTACTGGACGAGACGTTGGTGATCTGGGGCGGTGAATTCGGGCGGACGGCGTATTCGCAAGGGGACATTTCCAAAACGAATTTCGGGCGGGACCATCATCCGCGTTGCTTCTCCATTTGGATGGCGGGCGGCGGGGTGAAGGCGGGACAGGTTCTGGGGCGGACGGATGACTTTGGGTACAATATCGTCGAGGACCCGGTGAACGTGCATGATTTCCACGCCACGTTGTTGCATCTGATGGGAATCGAGCACACACAGTTCACCTACCGATTCGAAGGGCGCGATTACCGGTTGACGGATATTAGTGGGGAATTGGTGAAGCCGTTGATTGGGTGAGGCAAATTCAAACTAATGCATCACCCCCATCGACCAACAAGGTCGAGCCAGTGACAAAAGAATTGCCCATCAGGAAAAGCACGGCGTCCGCAATCTCAGAAGCGCTGCCGATTCGGCCAACAGGCAACTTCTTCGAAATCTCGGCGACAATCTCCTCACGTTTTTCGCCAAAAACGGAATCCAACATGGCGGTATCGATGACGCCTGCGCAGACGGTGTTGAATCGAATCGGTGCCAGTTCGACAGCAAGATTTCGAGCCAACGCTTCAACGCCCGCATTAGCGGCACCAGCGACTGCGAAACCGCCATAGCCGCGACGACCAGCCAGACCCGAAATGAAAGTAACGGAACCGCCGGGAGAAATCCATTTCGCAGCGTGTTTGGAGCACAACAGAGCACCCCAAATTTTGATATCCAAGGTTGGCCGAAGTTGATCGACGGAGGATTTTGCGAGGGGAACCGTAACCCCTTCGGCAGCCGAAACGAAAAGATGATCGAAACGTCCAATTTCCTTGAAAGTCGTCACTAGGGAATCCTCCTGCATGACATCCGCTTGGCAAATTCCCAAGGAGCCATTCAATTTCTCATTGGCTTGCTGCAGCTTATCCTTAGATCGGCCAACTATTGTTACCTGCGCACCCCTTTCCAGAGCTTCTTGTGCAGTGGCCAAGCCGATTCCCGATCCACCCCCGACAATCACAATATGGGTATGCGAATATCTTCTCATTATCTTAAACGTTTATTTTGATGGTTTGTCGGTAATGACGGCTCGATATCTTCCATGTCATGTTGTCAAGAACGAGAATGTCCTGATACAGCCCGAACGATTGAAGCACCCTTACGCTACCGGAGGCTGAAGCTTGGGTATGGACAGCCTGGACCAGCGAGTTGCAATCCGCCTTTCCGCCCTTAATCTCGATTTCAAAACTGGAAACGAAATGGAGGCTGGCTGAATAGGCCACAAAGAGATTTCTCCACTCGTCGATCACGTGGTCCATCTTTCTGACAGAGGGAGCGTGGTTGCTCCCGTCGTGATCAAGAAAGACCTCGTCGGTGAAGCAGGCACGACAGGTGGTCCAATCTCCCCGGTCGGCCGAACGACCAACCCGAACCACGGTCTGCATGATTTGATCCTGGTTATAGAGTTTGTGCAAATCCGGTCGCCCTGGGTCTGGCTCGTCTTTGAGATTCGAGTTCATTTTTGTGTTAGTAAGTAGAACGCACGGGGTGTTAACCGATCTCAATCAACACCTTGCCGCCCGCTCCGCCGTTACCAAGCAGGTCGTGTGCGGCGGCGATTTTGCTAAGAGGAAATCGCCGCGCAATATGCGGCCTTAACGCGCCTGCGGACAACGCTGAGTTCAAGTCGTCTGCGGCTCGCTGGTGAGCCTCTTGGGTCATGGCATAGACCATCGTATAGTGCACCGTGATGCCTTTGATCAGCAGCGGCCAGAGGCTTACGGTGGCGGGAGTGGTTTCCTCGCCGATAGAGTAAGTTGAAATGATGCCGTTGGACTTGAGTATCTTGGTGTTGAGTTCGAGGTTCCGGACGAAAGACACCTCGATCACACGGTCCACGCCCGATTTTGCGCCGAGGAAATCCGTTACACGCCCAGGCACATCATCCGTCTTATAGTTTAGTGTGAGATGTGCTCCGGACTCAGCGGCGATTTCGGCCTGCTCTGACGAACCGACGGTAGCTATTACCTTTGCGCCCGCCCATCGCGCAAGCTGGACCGCGAGGTGGCCGACGGAACCCGCGCCACCCTGCACTAGCACGTTCTGACCTTGAATTCCACCGTCGCCAAAGAGAAGCCGGTGCGCCGTCATGCCCGGCACACCAAGGCACGCACCGTCGTCAAAGCTCGCACCGTCGGGCAGCCCCACCACATTCGCCGCTGGAACGACAACGGACTCCGCAGCAGTGCCAAAGGCACGCCCTCCATGCTGTGCCTCGTAAATCCAAACGCGCTCCCCCAACCGCGATGCAGGAACGCCCAATCCGACCGCCTCGACCACGCCTGAGCCATCATTGTGCGGGACGATGAGCGGAAACGGCATCGATTGGTCTCCTCCCCAACCGTTTCGTTGCTTGGTATCGGAAGGATTTACTCCTGAAACTACGACTCGCACACGGACTTCGCCCGGTCCGGGCTCAGGCGAAGGCAAATCACCAACTTTCAGCACCTCGACAGCAGGACCTTTCAATCTGTAATAAGCGGCGCGCATAGAGTGTTCGGTATTTGGCTTTTGCCGAAGCGACTTCTCAGCGACGCGCCTTGATTCTTTCTTTTAGCCCACCGTAAACGAACGTCTGCACCATCGGCAATTCATAGAAATTATTCGGGAAACCAAGCGTAATCGCACTCGATTCGTTGAGGGATTTGATGTCGACGGCGGAAAGTTCCACCTTCGCCGAGGCAAGGTTGTCTTCGAGTTGCGTCAGTTTCTTTGCTCCAATGATCGGAATTACCGGGACGCTGGCATAGCGCAACCAGGCCAGCGCAACTTGGGCGGCCGAGACTCCCAGTTTTTTTGCCACTGCGATGACTGCTCGTGCTACCCGGTCTTCGTGCGCCTTGTCCTTCCTCATGGCTTCCGTTCCTTCGGTGGCAAAGCGACCTTTCTCGCCGCCTGGCGCGGCATCGAGATATTTCCCGGTGAGGACACCGCCTGCCAGCGGAGACCACGCCAGCAAGGTCAGCCCAAATTCTTTCGCCATGGGAAGAAGCTCTCTTTCAGGCGTCCGCTCATTGAGATTGTATTCGATTTGCAACCCGGCAAACGAGGTCCAGCCTCGTAATTCCGCGAGCGTGTTGGCTTTCGCCACCCACCAAGCTGGCGCGTCGGAAATTCCGATATAGAGAACCTTGCCTTGGCGGACAAGATCATCAAAGGCGCGCATCACTTCTTCCACTGGAGTCATCTGGTCCCAGATATGCATCCAATAGAGGTCGATGTAATCGGTCTGCAGCCGATTCAGGCTCGCCTCGACGGCTTCCATCATCGACTTTCGCTGATTTCCGGCGGCATTCGGATTCGTGCCAGAAGCCGCATTCGTGTATTTGGTGGCAATCACGACCTCCCCGCGGTGGCCCGCGATAAATTCGCCTACAAACTTCTCGCTCGTACCATTTGTGTAGAGGTTGGCCGTATCGATGAAGTTGCCGCCCTGTTCACGATAATGGTCATAGATTTTCCGGGCTTCGTCTTTGGCCGCACCCCAGCCCCAATCGTCGCC
>CAILNN010000022.1 GCA_903835555.1 uncultured Verrucomicrobiota bacterium | reverse complement strand
CGCCAAAGCTCCTGCGAGGCAGGCGCGATGATCTCGAATGGAACGATGACCTGATTCGCATTTTGGCTGCCGCGTCCAATGCGATGAAGCAACTCCGTCGCCACTTCCGTCGGAGGCGGCGAGTTGAGGGTGACGCGAACACCGGTCCCGAGGCCAGGCACGGCGGTAAGTTCCTTCCCGGCATGGATAAAATGCAGCCCAGCGTTTTGCAATTCCGCAGCAATGAATCCCGAAGGTGCGGGGAGTCGACGGTCCCAATGCAGCAGGGTGAGGATTCCGCACCGTCCTCCGTTGGTAATGAGGTTGTGAAGTCGGCGGGCGGCGGGTTCGCTGAAATTCACCGGAAAGCCGGTCACGATCAGCAGGTGATGGTGTTCGGCGATACTTCCAGCCCGGGTGTTGTATTCCACCAAATTGGCGAATTCATTTCGCAAATACATTTGGAGAACCTTCTCCAAATGCTGGGTCAGTTCGGTCAGCCGTTCCTCAATTTCGGACGGCTCCGTCCATATTCGCTGGCCGGCTCCGCTTTTGGCCTCCGCATAGTCAGCCAGATGCATTAAATTGGCGAAGTTGCGGCCCAACCCGACCGGATCGAGCACGGTGACCTTCAGGCGACCGGGCGGCATCTGACACAAAAGGCGGAGGGCGCAATTGTTCAGCCAACCTCCGATTTCATCGGCACCCCCTTGCTCGGACTCGATCACCACCGCACCTTCCGTCGGATACGCCAGCCAGAGGGGTTGGACTCGCTTCCCGACCAGTGGAAAGGCCAGTCGCGGGCTCTGGGGCCAAGCAGGAGCCAGATTCCGGACGTCCATGATGACATTGCCAATGACCGCTGGTTCACCCAACTCAGGGGATGGCTCCCAGTTGCGCCAGTATTCCGCGCTCCAATCTGGGGCCGATCGTGCCGACGCCGTATCGACATCGGTGAAGTAGGCGGTTAATGGAGCGAGTCCGCGAAGCCAATCAGCCTCCAAGACATCCCAATGGCCCTCGGTTTCCTGCTCAATGCGGTTCGACTCCACTTGGACCTGGGATTCCAATCGTGCCATGTCGGTCGCGATTCGCTGCTCCAGAACCGATCTTGCGAGGGCTTGTGCCTCTGCCAGACGAAGTGCGCGGGCGGTTCCAAGACGTTCATGCCGCTCGTTGGCTCGGAACGTTTTTTGGTTGAGCGCCTGAATAGCATCGGAACGCGCCGCCACCATGGCGTCTTCATGCTCCGTCCATCGCTCGCGAATATTCTGCGTGGTAGACTTGAAGCGGATTTCCGCCTCCTGGGTGTCGGAATGATAACGCGCGTTGGTTTTCTCGGTGGCGCTGCTGAGCCACCGGTGCACATCGGAGAGTTTTCGCGCGGCGGATACCGCTTCCGACCGCAACTGTTGCCGGGCAACGAATCGAAGGACCAAATAAACCAACAGGATTGCACCGGTAATACTCCCACCCTGAGCTAAGCCGGCAGCGGGACGTCCAAGATACGGTGCCCCCCAAACCGATCCAGCCAAGCCCACGGCACTCAGGAGAACCACCAGCCAGATGGGAACCAAACGAAAAATCTGCGGAAGGAGGCGACGTCGGACCTTGGCAGCAACGGTGTCCAGTTCCGTCAATTCGAGTTCCGCCCGCCGAAGCAATTCAGCTTCGTCGCCGGTTAAATCCGGTGCAGGCCAGGGATGGATCGGCTCCAGCCAGCGGCGGAATCCGCGAAAGGCACCAAAGCCACTTCGTAGGGCTGCCTGAGCGGCTGTCCACCGGCCTTGTACAGCAGAGATCGCAGCGCTCGTCTCGGCAAATCGATTGGCGGCATCGGCCAAGTCTGTCTCCCGGCGCTTTTCGGTATCGAGGGTCCCTTTTTGGAAACCGAAAACGGCTCGGCCATCCTGCTGGTCCAACGACTGGGTAATCCTTCGTCGGCTGTTTAGGTGGGCTCTCTGGATGCGGTCCTTGCGGGATTGTCCGGCTCTTAGCGCCCGATCCGATTCCTCGCGCTGGCGGTCCGCCAATTCCTGCCGTTGAACGACAATCTCATCATTCAGCCGGGTTCTGGCCAATCCCGCCGCCCGGGCAGCAAACGCCCGGCGTCGGTCCGATTCGTTGACCAACTGCCCCTCGCGGGCGGCAATCTCAGCAATCAGTTTTCGCGCATCGGCAAGCGTTGACCGCAGCCGTTCCGTCGAAGGCGCATTATTCACAGTCGTCCTTCATCTTTTGAATGAGAGCTTCAAGGCTGTCCAAGGCCGTTAGCGTTTTTTCCACTTGAGCAATGAGCTCGACCATATAGCGCTCGTGGAATTCGCGCGCCTTGTCATCGCTCCATGACCCACGGGTTTCCTCCCAGCTTGACACCAGTTGTTTCAAAAGACCAGCCAGACGCGCTTTGTTGGACTGGGCACTCACAGGGCAGGGGGACTTGGTTGCGCCTCAGGGGGATTCGGTTCGCTGTGCGTTGCAGCCTCAGGCGGTTCGACAGCCGCAAGTTCCGTGCCGCTCGTCGATGACGCGTGCTCGGCGGACAATCGTGTGGTGCCGTCATTCTCTTCGCCCGATTTGATTGGCGACGAGGACGGAGTCCGGCTGGTGTAGGCATCCAGAGCCGCCAACGATTGAGTGAGGAATTGAACGGCCCTCGCCATGTCGACGGTCAGGACCGTATGGAGTTGCTCGACTTGACGCACCATCGGCAGACTGCGGTGTTCAAAGGCCCGGCCCCAGCCTCGGATATGTTGGAGCTTTTCCTTGGCTTCATCCAAGGCACGTTCACATCGGTGAACTTGCATCTGAAGAAAGCTGGCTGGCCCCCGTTGGCTGGCGATGCTTTCCTGAAATAAGGCCTGTTTCGCCTCTTCCAATCGACGCTGACGACGCCAGAGTTCGCCCTCCCAATACTTGCGCCGGTCGAGGTCCAGCCACGCCT
This sequence comes from uncultured Verrucomicrobiota bacterium, assembly GCA_903835555.1. Classification (GTDB taxonomy): domain Bacteria; phylum Verrucomicrobiota; class Verrucomicrobiia; order Limisphaerales; family UBA9464; genus CAILNN01. Next base: position 6,463 of record CAILNN010000022.1, on the reverse strand, counting down.
GTTGCCGCGCGACTTCCACCGCTGACTCTTCCACCGCCGCCCGGGCACCGCTGAGAAAGGTCAACAACTGGGCTCGGAACCGATCGATATCGTCGGTGGAGCGAACATGGACGCGATCAGCCACAACAAAATGCCCTATCGTTGTTTCAGGTATTCCTCGATATGCTGCGCCTTTCGCAGGAGGAACGGGGCCTGTTGTTGGGACAACTCGATGAATTTGCGGAAAGTCTTGGTGATCTGTTGAAACTCATCGGCAAATTTTTCGTGTTCCTTGTCCTTCCAAGTGTCGCCCAGAGCGGTAAAACGGGCTTGCAATGAACCGAGTCTGGAAAGCGTATCGGTGTTGAAGCGATTGAGTTCCTCGGCAAAGCGTCGAACGCTTTCCGGGTCCATGATGGCGTGCGGCATAGGGACTTCCTTTGGTAGATACCTTGGGAATCACTCTACAGGTGGAATGCCTCCATCGCGAGCAAAAGCGGGATGGTCCTGAAGAACCGGGAACGGAAAGGCCATTTGGGGGCACCTGAAGGCGCGAAGGCGGAAAGAAAAAATATAGAGGAAACACCCATTTCGCTTCTGAGACCAAGAAAAAGCGATATAGATTGGTATGCTACGCATGAATGATAGGCTCTTATGCCTCTCCCTTCACTTCTCTGCGGTATGGCCTGGTTTCCCAGGCTCAGGATTCCAAATAACCGCTTTTCCGATTACTCACGCGAGTAAAAACAATCAATTTAAATAGAATAGTTAGGGTGACGCTCCGTAGAACCGAGGCACTCCAAACCACCCCAATTTCCAAGCGCCAAAGGCGCGATTCCATACCAGCCTGGGCCAACGGCCCGGGAAACCCTTCCATGAGATTAGGAATCCGGAGGCTCCTCCCGAGCGGAATCGGACCGTAGAGAGGTGCGCAATACCGGGCAATGCGTTGATTTACTTCCGCGGGCCAATCAACTCGAAGAAGGTGCCATCAGGGTCTTGAAAGGTCACGAGCAACGTCCCACCGCCGAGTTCCACGGGCGATTCTCCCAGCAATTTCACGCCGGCCGCCTTCAATTGTTGCAGCGATACCGTGATGTCGCTGACATATAGCGTTAGGTAATTCAGCCCCAGAGTGGAATGAACGAAATGCCGATCGGGCTTGGATGCACCAGAATCCGGAAACGACATCAACTTGATCTTGGTCGCGCCGCTGCCTTCGCCCAACTCGAACACCCGGATTTTGGCCCCGCGATTATCGGTCAAACCGATTTTCTTGGCCATATCAGCGCCGAGGGCGAAGCCGGTTGTTTCGCGAAAGCCGATGACATTGGTATAAAAAGCAGCCGACTTATCCAGATCGCTGACCACCACGCCAATATCGATGACCGGCTTGGAGAACTGCACCCGGGGTTCATCTGCCTCAAGCTGGGGCAGAATAGCCATCGGCCCAACGGCGAAAGCCAGAGCAACCGCAGAAATACAGAATTGGGGAAAACGGAGAGAAATCATGTGCGCAAGTCTATCGACGCAATCCTCGCGCACAAGCGAAAGCCGGTGATGCGGCGAAAAGCGCAGCAGGACATCGACCGCCGTATCTCCCATCATTCATTGACCCAAAATAAAACGATGGAAGATCGGCGAACCGAAATTCAGCCCCGTTTCTTCCTGCTTTTCGTCTTGGCACCTTGGGGTGACAACTAAAAGATTATAACAATGTCTCCTCACTCACCCTGAAGCCGAAATATCCTTCAAATCCGCTCGCGTGCTTTCGTATGTCGTCTGAAACGAAGCAACCTCTGTCTTCGGCTCGACGCCATTTTGGGCGCAATACGCGTGGTACGCATTTGGCCACCAGTTTCGATGTTCAGTGAGTCCCTGCTCCTTCCACTGTTTCCAGCCGATCAAGACCTTGTTCCAGCATTCGTCGCCAAAGGCGACCGCTGCAGATGGACTGGGCATGTCACTGACATACCAGTCGCGTCCCACCCGGGCGTGCAACACCTCATCGGCCCAGTCGAAATCCTGAAAGGTGGCCGCCAGCGGATTCTCGGCCCGCAAACTGACCTCCCACTCATGTCGCTTCCCTGACTTCGGCATCAACCCTTGCTCTATGAAGTAGAGCACGGCGTGCCGCTCCTTGGGCGTGAGTTGGGTATTGAGTCCGAGCGACCAGGTAAAATTGACCATCACCTGCTTGGGCCAGTCGATGCCCACACTGACGAATCCGACCTCGCCCATCATGGCGTGCCGAGCCTCGTCCCATAGTTGTCGAGTCATGTCGTGGTAATAGGCCCACGGTTTGCCCGGAGTTTCAGCCAGGATACTGGCCATCATTTCCGGTACATCAATTTCCCGAAGACGCTTGTAAAACATCATCAGCACCTTGGCATCCGCCGGGAGACTGGGCTCATAGAGGAAAACCTCGGCATTGACCCCCATGTTGTAGGGATCGGGGAACCGCTCATCCCGTTTCGGCATCCCATCGTACTTCCAAGCTGCAAGTGAACGATAACGAGGGGGTAGGGCGGGATGGGTCGCTCCGTTGCCTTCCTTCAATGCCGAAGCCGAAAGGGCACCTCGCATCGTCCCCAGAAAGAGTGAGGCCGACACCCGGGCAGCTGGCTCAACCAGGCAGGAGATCGCGCGTCGACCATATTCGAGCATTTCCGCTAGGTCGTCGCCCGCAGCTTTCAATATCCGCCGGGTGGGTTGATCCGCCAGCGGATGGGTTCGCCGATAATGCTGTTCCAATTCGCCCTGCAAGGTCGGGAATGCCACTTCGTAGAGACCCAGCAATAATTCCTCTGTGGTGGCAGATGCCAACAGTTCATCGAAAGCCAATTCGAGTCCGGGATGGGGCACCTTTTCCAACCCGAGTGGCGGTTCCCGCATCTCACCAACTCGCGCACGCAAGGCGCTCACTTGCACAGCGCAAAGCCAGGCATGGTAGCTGAAAGCCATTTTCAATTCGAAGACCGGCTCGGAGGTTAGTCGGGCAATGAAGATTTGGTGCAGCCTCCGAAAGGCATAGTGATGCCGCTTCAGCGCACCGACCGATTCCTCGACCGACCAGCCAGGCTCCACAGCCTCTGAGAAACAGCACAGACCAACCAACGCCGGAAGACCGCGAAAGGTCTGGTATTGCGAGGCAAATAGCTGCGCCCGCTCATCAGTGGAATGAGTCATGTTTTCGAGAATTGCCGTCCTGCGGCATGAGAGCCTAAATCGTTCGGGGCATCCTTTCAAAACGGTTTCGTCGGTTCTGCCCGATCCGAGTCTATAACAGCTTGCCGAGTTATCTAATGACGCCAAACCTAACCCGCCATGATCGTCCCGTTAAACACTCAGATTGCTTGGAAAGAGCTCCAGCAATGGCTGGCAGTACAGCCCCCAGCTTTTCTCGCCGATTGGTTGATGGGTTTCGCGGGGTGCCATTTGGAAATCGGGGTGATTCTCCAATGCGAAATGCTTCAAGCTGAGGCAGGCGGTGTGGATGCCAAGGCACTAAAAGGTACCATCGAATTCCTGACAACATTGCCCTATCCCGTGACTTGGCGAGAGTCACGCGAAATAGGCAACCGCATCGACCTATTGATCAAACTACTTTCTGCAACCCTCGCCCGAGGAAATTCCACCGAGTTGGGGGGATTGGTCAAATATGCCTTGCAACGGGTCGAAACTGTCGTGATGGAAGTCCAGGACAGCGAATCGTGGTCGATCGGCGCGTTGGAGGAGTTATCAAAGCTCCACTCAGCGGTCTGTAAAAAGGCCTGACCCGATTGTGCTCAGGGGATTAATTCTCCCGGAAAATGTAAAATGAGTTTTACTATAGGGTGTTCATGGTTTGCCTATGGTAAAATGCGCTCACTGCAGCCCCAAGCGGGCGGAATGCGATAGCCGAGAGCAACTCCCCCCCATGGGGGCGAAACCAGCATCGCCATCAGCATTGGTCCACCGCAGGTGCTGGCCGCCGCAAGAGTCGGCCATGCAGCCAAATACCGACCAGAATGCCACCGAAACTTGCCCATACTGGCCAAAGCCCCTGCGCGACTTGAATCACGGCGATACCCGGGCAGGCTCCCGTGAGCGCCCAACCAATGCCAAAAAGAACCGCGCCAGGGACTGTTCCTGAATGGAAACGGATTGGGCCTAGCTTCAGGTGCGAACGCAGACTCGCGAACAGGATCACACAGAGGCCTACCGCCAAGGCGAATGCAAAGAGCAGCCGCAAATCGCGAAAGAGGAGCATTCGATGAAGCTCGTTGTAATCGGCAAACCCCAAACTCGACACGGTGAACCCGAGCAGAAGTCCGGGAACGATAACTCTCGGCCAATGCGATTTCATCGGAGGAGACTTTCCAAGAGAAATGAAACCGCGATCGCAATCCCAAAGAAAGTGGCCGTCGCGGCCAAGCTGGCGCGTTGCAGACGTCCGCAGCCACTAAGCCCATGGCCGGACGTGCATCCGCCTGACCACCGGGTGCCAAAGTTGCGGCAATTAAATGGACCATTCGACTGCGTCGGGCGATTTCCGAGCGGTCTTGTCGAGAATGCTCAGTTGTTTTTCCTCGTATAGGACCAAGGAATTGGGAGGGACGCTCTGCATTAGGAACACATTGGCACCAATGGTCGAATGGGCACCGATGGTCGTTTCGCCGCCCAGAATGGTCGAATTGGGATAAATCGTGACCCCATCCCCAACTTCTGGATGGCGTTGGCCGCCCTTCGTGATCCTTCCACTGCTGTCCTTGGCGAAACTGCGGGCACCGAGGGTGACGCCGTGGTATAGTTTCACCCGGTTTCCGATTCGGCAGGTTTCCCCAATCACAACCCCAGTTCCGTGGTCGATAAAAAAGTGGGAGCCAATTACCGCTCCGGGATGGATGTCGATTCCCGTTCGCCCATGAGCCCATTCCGTCATCATGCGCGGAATAATGGGGGCACCAAGACGGTGAAGCTGATGGGCCAGTCGCTGGATGGCGATGGCCTCAATGAAGGGGTAGGAAAGGATGATCTCATCCCGGAAAATGGCAGCCGGATCGCCTTCGAACGCGGCTTCAACATCCGTTCGCAGAAGTTCCCGGACCTGCGGAATCGCGTCGCAGAACTTCTCCATGATGGGCGGGGTCCGCCCCGTGGGCTTTTTCGGATTTCCCACCCGGACGCTACGCCGAACCTGTTCCGTGAGACGGGCAACCACCCGTTCCATACGCAGATAGGTCAATTTCTCGATCGAATCCTTCTGGACTGCATCGTCATCGTGAAATCCAGGAAAAAGCAATTGGAGCAGATCCTCGCAAATCTGACCCACCGCCCGTTTGGATGGGAGGTTATGGGCCTCCCGGTTATTCAGCCCGCCAATGCGCTCGTAGGAGGCCAAAAGAGCCACAACATGCTTGTCGAGGGGGCGGTCAAGGCGCGAGGCGGTCATGGGCGTGATAGTTCCTTTAACGGACGGGCGGTAGCTCTCAATTCCGGTAACAAAACGGTCAAATATCCATCAAGTCAATAGAGTAAATGCAGTTTGGATAGGCAGCGGCGGTCGCTCCATTATCGAATATTTTTCACGCTCGCGAAAAATCTGACCAAAGTTGTCGGCTATTACAGGGAGAGCACCAAGCGTTCGCGTCACCGGTTTCTGCCTGCCCATTTCCAAGGAACCCGCATCAATGATCAAGGCTTCATGCCCAACGTAAAGGCTGTCCGCGATGCCGCTCTCCAACGAAAACAGTTGGACCTTATCCAGGCAATGAATCGGGAGCTGGCTGCCCAACGAGGTGCACCCGATCCGGTGGAAGGAATCATCCAGTCTTATGAACTCGGGTTTCGCATGCAAACGCGAGTTCCCGAGTTGCTGGATATCTCCAGAGAGCCCCAGCATATTCGCGACGCCTACGGGATACCCAATGGGCCCGAAAGTGCTTTTGCCAGGCAGTGCCTAATGGCCCGCCGACTCAGCGAGGCCGGGGTGCGGTTTGTCGAAATTTGCCAGTCAGGTTGGGATCATCATAGTAATCCTAACAAAGGATTAATTGATCGTTGCGGTTCGATCGACCAGCCCACTGCCGCCCTGCTGGCCGATCTGGATATTCGCGGTCTGCTGGACGAAACCCTGGTCCTGTTTGGTTCCGAATTTGGACGCCAACCCGCTTCCCAAGGACCTGACGGGCGCGACCACAATATTACCGGCTACTCCATGTTTCTAGCCGGAGCCGGAGTAAAAAAAGGCTTCAGCTTCGGAGGAACAGACGAATTCGGTCTGAAATCATCGTGTCCGTCGCGTCCGTCCGGATGGCACCATCGAAACCTACGTGGGAAGCAATATCAAAGGCCACGACGGCGACAATGGACCAGCAGTCCAAGCCTCGCTTTCCATGCCGTACGATCTGGCGTGGGACAAATCCGGCAATCTGTTTGTTGTTGAGCTGGGAAATAACGACCTGCGCCGTATTGATGCCAAAACTCGGGTCATCAGTACCGT
>CAILNN010000021.1 GCA_903835555.1 uncultured Verrucomicrobiota bacterium | reverse complement strand
GTTGGTGGATACACCGGCGTTTCTGCGGCACTCGCCAGGACCCGTAGAGCGACCAAGATGGTCATGAGGCGCGCACCGAATAGCAGCGTGATTTTGTGCATGGCAACTTCCTATAATCCAAAACGTAGCCGTTGTTCCAAGTCCCTCAAACCAACCGTGACCGGCACCATCTTTCCACCTCTCAACATAGCGTGGAAGGTTCCCTGGCCATTGGATTTCAGTTCGACAATCCGGTTGGCGTTCACAATCAATGACCGGCTCAAACGGACAAAATTTGTCGCCGACAGCCCGCGCCCGAAGGATGCCATCGTTTCGCGGATGATGTGCCGTTCCTCGCCCGCCTGCAAGATCACGTAGTTGCCCGCCGATTCTATCCAATCAATCTGTTCGTTCTTGATGAATACCACCCGATCGGTTGCTTTTGCCATGAGCCGTGCAATTCAACGTGGCTCTTGTCCGGTAGCAGCCTCGCCAACGATATCCATGTCCCGGTGTTCAGCCAGGAGGTCTCTCATCCGCTGACGGGCCAGCGTCTCATCGTTTATTTTGACGCTCCACCAAAATGGCGGCCGCTTACTGTTGCAAGAGTCGTCGCAATCCTGTGAAAACGGTTTCGCAGACGACGAAGACCAGACATGCCAAAAGATGTCTGCCCACGTTCCATCTCCAGGAATCCCGGTTAATTGGGAAGCGACTTGCGAGCCAAAGAGCGACTGGAGTCGCCAGCGCGTACCCCGCGCACAAAGCCGCCGCGCTCGATCCGATTGATGCCCTTCGATAAGAGTGAGCGGGGTCCAATTCACTCTTTTCCAACTCGATGGCGTGATGGGTGTGTGCTCGGCAGTTCTGGTAGACTCCGGCCCACAATTCGGCAGCGACGATGACCGGAATACCTGTTTGCGCCGGATCGGATACCGATCAGTCCACCTTTGCCTACGACCCGGAATGGCTCGCGAATGGTCGTCGGTTCCGGTGCTTGATATTCGCGATTTTCTGGATGCCGTCATTTTTGCCGCCCTGACTGGGAATGCCGATGCGCGCAGCAAAATCGTTTCGTTCGGAAAAGGCAACTGCAACACCACTGAAAACACCAACCTCGATTGTCCTGGAACGCGCTCAACGCCTGTTGCGGCTCGTGTTCGATGGACCGGCGTTGAGGACGAAAGCAGCGGGAGCACCCTTGTCGAATTCCCATTCTCTTGAGAAGGTCGCACCGTGATTTCCCCGCCAGACATGGAACCATCCCGGATGGATGAAGAGTTACTCTCTCGCCTCAAAGCCAGGCAATTGCGGTTGTCTATGAGCTGCGCATCGGCGTTCCTGATCGCCCTTCTGGCTCTGCCACTTTTGAATTACTGGCTGCCCGATGCCATGGCGACACGGATCGGCGGTTTTCCATTGACCTGGCTTGTCCTTGGGGTGCTGTTTTTTCCGTATGTCTGGCTAATCGCCTGGGTCTTCATCCGGAAAAGCATGGCACTCGAGGCCGCCGAGGTCCGGGAAGTCCAGCAAGCCCGCCATCGCGAAACACCGCGTCCATGAAACCGCGGGTTTGGTTCCAGCGGATTTCGGCAACCGCCCATCACCAGTTCCAACCAAAGTTTCCATGATTGCCATCGTCGACCCCTACATTCTCGTCTGCAGCGCTTTCACTGTAGTCGCCACGGTGTTCATGGGCTTCTGGGCTGCCCGCAGATCCAAATCCGCCGCCGACTTCTTTGTCGCTGGACGGGGCGTCAGCGTCGGATGGAATGCCTCGGCTATCTCCGGCGAATACCTGAGCGCCGCTTCCTTCATGGGAGTGGCGGCCATGGTGATGAGTAGCGGCTACGACGCTCTCTGGTACCCGGTCTGCTATGCCTGCGGCTATCTGTTCCTCCTCTTGTTCATCGCTGGACCGCTACGGCGCTTTGGTGCCTACACGATTCCTGACTTTGCCGAAGGCCGCTACGACTCTCCTCTCTTTCGCAAAATCGCCGTCATCTTCGTCCTGTTTATTGGTTGCTTCTACACCATGCCTCAAATGAAAGGGGCGGGTACAACCCTGGCTTACATCTTTCCCGGTCTCCCCTATTGGGCTGGGGTCGTGTTGGTGGGCTCCGTGATCACGTTGAACGTTGCATTGGGTGGCATGAAGGGGATTACCCTGGTCCAGGCCTTTCAATATTGGGCCAAGATGTTCGCCATTTCTGTGCCGGTTTTTGTCCTGATGGCCGCGTATGGCGGCTATGGCTATCAGTTCAAAACCAAGCCATCCGCACCCCTGCCAGAAAAGGCCCCAGCCGAATCAACTTGGATGAATCCATTCGGCCCACTCACCACCAAAGCCGCAAAGGCGGCCAAGCCAACAATCGTCTACACCGGGGAGCTGAAATCACTTAGGGAAGATTGGGGACTGCAATGGAAGGGCGGGCAAATGGGGATGCAGATGCCCTCTGTTTCGTTTACCACGACCAGTCAGGAAAAGCCCGCCATGTCGATTCTCAATGAATTCATTCATGCCCAATTGACCAGTCGACCGTTTTCAGTCCTCGGCGCTTCCGTCCAAGTCGACTACAGTCCACGGATCGAGGAAATGAGTGTGGCGCAGCAAGGGAGCACGTTCTCTTCCATGCAGGCCTATACGGAATCATTGCTGGTGGGCCTTCAGCGGGCCGGAATCACCGTGATTCAGGAGGGTAATCATTATACGGCGTTCCCCACCAAAGATGGCACGCTGAAGCCAATCAACGCGAAACCGTACGCCCTCCTATATACCTATTCGCTCATCATTGCGCTGGTCTGCGGAACCGCTGGGCTTCCTCATATTCTCGTCCGGTTCTATACCAATCCCGACGGTGTCGCCGCCAAGCGAACCACTATGTGGGTAATGATCCTCATTGGTGTCTTTTACGTTTTTCCACCGGTACTGGGTGTTCTCGGGCGCAACCTGATACCGTCACTTTACGCAGGTGCCGGTGTCAGCGGCACCGACGGGCTTGTTCTGAAATTGCCCACCATTCTTCAAGAGCGTTTTGGCATCCTGGGCTCCATTCTCAGTGGGATCACCTGCGCCGGGGCCTTCGCCGCCTTCATGTCCACTTTCTCCGGGCTGCTGGTCAGCATGACCGGAGCGTTGGCCCACGATGTCTATGGTCGAATACTCCGTCCGCAAAGCACGGCTCGGGAGCGAATGCAAATGTTCAAGTGGTGCACCGTTGCGATTGGTGCCGTTTCGATTTTCCTCGGAACTCTGGTCGAAAACTTCGAGATCAACTTCATGGTCGGTCAAGCTTTCGCCATCGCCGCTGCCAGCTATTTTCCCCTTCTGTTTATGAGCGTGTGGTGGCGCGGGATGACCATGAAAGGTGCAGCCACGGGCATGCTGTCCGGCGGATTACTGGCCATGGCGGCCATTTCCTTGACCAGTTGGACCACCTTCTTTTCGGCTCAGGCCGCCAAGTTCAAGAGCCTCGGGCGAACCGAACCAGACTGGTTCTCCGCCTTAAAGCCGTACTCGCTCGCCGATTTCTGGTCGGACCATCCGCTGCTTCGGATTCTCTGTGAACAACCCGCCATCTGGGCGGTACCTTTGGCCATCTTGCTTATGGTTTTGGTATCCAAGCGAACTGCCCGGGATATCCCGTCCGATATCCGGATGAAAATGCTGGTCCTGCACGCCCCGGAAGAATTGGGCCTCAAACAGGAGTATATTCGCGAGCACGAAGGGCATTAATCCGACCTCGGGCGACACTCCGTGGAGCATTCCGCGATCCGTACCGCCGACATTCCTGTCGGCTGTATCGCAGACTTTTAGTCTGCTCGGCGGTCCGAACTACGCCCATTCCAAAAATCAATCACCCCACTCTTACCTAAAAAGGAGCGGTAGAAACTCCGTCAGGTAATCCCGCCAGACCGGCCAACTATGATTTCCTGGCGTCAGCTTCCAGTCATATCGAATTCCACTGGATTTCAAGGTGGCGATGAATTGCTCATTCCGCTCCCGCAAGAAATCATCTTGTCCGACCGCGATCCATAGTAGCTTTAGCCGTTGATTCGTCCGCGCACTTTCCTTCAATGGGACCGCCACCGCGTCCGCAGACGGAGGAGCAGCACTAAACCCGCCGACCCAGGCAAAGTCCTCGGTATGATTGAGCCCGATCGACAGCGATTGTCCTCCACCCATGCTCAGGCCGACGATCGCACGATTTCGAGCGCCAGTCTTGGTGCGATAGGTGGACTCAACCAGAGGGAGAGCGGCTTCCAAGAGGTCGCGCTCGAAAAGCGAGGTATTGTCGCCGCCTCCAGGAGTTCCAGGAATGGCGGCATGGCCGTCCAGCATGACCACGATCATGGGAACCGCCCTCTTCCGGGCAATCAGGTTGTCCAGAATCCAATGCGCTTGGCCATGAGCGACCCAAGTGGATTGGTTGTCGCCCGACCCATGCTGTAGGTAAAGCACCGGATAGGACTTGGATGTCCGGTTTTCGTAGCCTGGCGGAGTGTATACTTCCATCGACCGAAGCCGTCCCAACGGTTTCGACCAATAGCTTTGAACATGGACGGTGCCATGGGGAACATCCTGGTAATCATAGGCTGCGGGCGGTGTGGAAGGTAGGTGAAGGATGCTGGTCCGTGGCTCACGCATTGGCTTGAGGGCGGGATTGGCCGGGTCAATCATCGCCACGTCATCGACGATGAAGCTGTACTCCCAAACTCCAGGATCAATCGGACCCGTCGTAACACTCCAAACTCCATTCGTCCCCGCGACCATGGGAACCCGGCCCTGAGGCCATTGCCCATTGAGTACCACCTGGGATGCCTTGGGCGCGCGGATTCGGAAGGTCACGGTACGGTCGGCCCCAATTTCCGGTGAGCGCAATGGCATATTCCCAGGACGCCGAACCGGCGGTGCCGAATTGGTGGGACTGCCGGGAGTGGGGTTCTGAGCTGCCGCGCAGAGGCCCAGACAAAAAAGGGACCCGAGCCCAAGCCAGTGGCCAAACCGAATAGTTTTCATGCGAGAACTCGTTATCGCGAGAGAATCCCCGAATGACAACATAAATTGGGGGGCACGCCATGACGCTAAGACGCAAAGGAAGAGACGAGGGAAGAGGCTGTATCTGGGTTCATCTTGGCACCTTAGCGCCTTAGCGTGATCCACCGAAAGCAATGGGGTCACGCCAAGACGCCAAGGCACAAAGGAAGAGAGGAGGGAAGAGGCTGTGTCTGGGTTCATCTTGGCGCCTTAGCGCCTTAGCGTGATCCACCCAAAGCGATGGGGGCACGCCAAGACGCTAAGACGCAAAGGAAGAGAGGAGGGAAGAGGCTGTATCTGGGTTCATCTTGG
>CAILNN010000020.1 GCA_903835555.1 uncultured Verrucomicrobiota bacterium | reverse complement strand
TGTGAATGAAAACCGTTGTGGCGGTCATTAGTATTGCTGCATTTGCGGAATTCGCAGTCTACCAAGGAGTGACCTGTGAGTATTCAGAAGTACTCTGTGGCGCGATGCTCTTCATGGCAGTCCTTGGGGCCATCCTATCGGGAGCCTTTGCGCCGCGCCGGTTCATGGCATTTTGCGGCGCCATCGCCTTGTCTGCTCCCGCAATTGCGTATTCGATGCTCGGTCACGGAGATTTGGTTATGGGCGGATTTTTCCATGCGATGGTGTTTGGAATGCTGGGCGTCGTTTTCTTTGTCGTCTTTCATCGTCGACGGAATCGACAGCAATCCACTATCGCACCTGGTTCCCCTTTCCAGCCCTAACCCAGATGATGACAGGCGACGGGGCGATCCTAGGTGTTGGCAGAAACACGAGGCGAGTCCTCCTTTTCCATGGAAACGCACGTCTTCTTTTGCATGGAGTTTTAACGCTCGTTTTGGAATCTTTCACCGAATCATGCCGGTCGGAATTTCCCATGTCCATGAACGGACGCAGGGCCACTGAACTGGGTACTTCATCCATGACAATCGAAAGCACAATGCCACCCCCCATCCCGGCGATTCCCAGGTCGGATGAAAAGACAGAATTCTCGCGTCGGCACGACTTGGACGCGTTGCGAGCGGCGGCCATGCTCTTAGGTATTGTCTATCATGCGGCGCTGTCCTTTGCGGCGGGCTTGCCGTGGATGGTTCAAGATGTGAGTCAAAGCCAGTTGTGTTACCTTTTTCAGGCGTTTGTGCACGGGTTTCGGATGCAACTGTTCTTCGTGGTCAGCGGGTTTTTCACCGCAATGCTATGGAGGAGCAAGGGGCTCAAATCGTTGCTTTGGCATCGGTTTCGTCGGGTATTCCTCCCCTGCATGGTAGGGTTGTTCACGGTGGTGCCGGCAATGGCTTGGGCGAGTGGGTACGCCATGCAATCCGGGGCAAAACAGCGGGCGACACAGTCATCTGAGCAATCAGCAACGGCCAGTATCTGGGTGGCCATTCGCAAGGGGGACCATCTGGCGCTTGTCGAGCACTTAAGGAAACCGGACCAACTGGAAGCCCAGCATCCTGAATATGGCACCACACCGTTGACCTGGGCGGCTTTGGTTGGGCAGCGGGAAATGGTAGCGGACCTCCTGGCAAGTGGAGCAAATGTCAATGCCCACAACCGGGACGGTGGCACGGCGCTGCATGCCGCAGCATTCTTGGGGCGCGCTGAAATCGTTGGCCTGCTATTGGAAAAAGGAGCCGATCCGAAGGCTCTCTCTGGCACGGGGGATAGCCCGGCAAAAAGCGCGGTGGTTGACATGGGTATTGTCGAGGCCATTGCGGGTTACCTCGGCATTCCAGTTGACCGCCAGAACATCGAGGCCGGTCGGAAGTTGGTCCTGGAAAATCTCGGCTCGGCGGGTGCGGGATTGTCCGCAGACGGACGGGTTTCTAGTCAAGTGAACCAGCCAGCGACCAACACCGCCATTCGCGGGATTTTTCGGGCCCTGGTCGACACACCAGTCTTCATCTTGATCTGGTTCCTTTGGTTCCTGGTGTGGCTATTAGCAATCTTTACTGGATACGCCGGTTTCGCGGAGGTTGTCGGCTGGAGCTCCCGCAATCTCAAATTCCTGCTGTCCGCCGGACGTTACCTATGGCTAATTCCGCTGGCGGCGATTCCGCAATGGTTTATGGGGTTCGGTAATGGCGAATTTGGACCGGATACATCCATGGGAATTATTCCCATGCCGCACGTGCTGGCCTACTACGCGATTTTCTTCTTTTTTGGCGCGTTGTATTTCGACTCGAATGACGAGACATGCGCGTTGGGGAGTTCGTGGCGATGGCTTTTGCCTGCGACACTCCTGGTGGTCTTTCCTCTTGGACTTGAATTTGCGACCGGGCGGTTTGGGTGGCGCGACCAGTTGGTTCCCCGGCAGTATCATCACGTGGTGGCGGCGTTGTTTCAGGCGGCATACGCCTGGTTAATGACCATCGGCTCCATGGGGATGTTCCGCTCCCTTTTGACACGCGAGAATCGAACGATTCGATATCTTTCGGATTCATCGTACTGGATGTATCTGGCCCACCTTCCACTGGTGATTGCGGCTCAAGCCCTAATTCGCAATTGGGCGATCCCGGCCATTCCGAAGCTGATTCTATTTTCGGGAATCATGACCGTGTTTCTATTGTTCACTTACCAAGTCTTTGTTCGCTACACGTGGATTGGTTTGTTTTTGAATGGGCGGAGGTATCGGCAGAAGGTGGTGAAGGCAGGTGCGATGGGCGCGTAAATGATCAGAGCCGAGATCGCGATGATTTGATTGACACTGTTTTTCAGTAATCGAGGACTCAGGACTCCTGCCCTCGTGGGAGTGCGGTGGCCCCGATAGGCCGAAAAGCGGGGTAGATAGCCCTTCATCCAATAGTCCGTGCAACCCGATTGCGGTTTGTAGCAAAAAAACGGGCGACCATGGTCGAGAACTGCTCTCGTACCACTGGTCGCCCGGACGCGATTAACTCTGCTCCTATCGAGCGATATATGCTACGGAGTTGGGACGGTCGAGATCGTCTGCAGAATGCGGCTGGCGATCTTGTACGGGTCTCCGGAGGAGTTCGGACGACGGTCTTCCAAGTAGCCACGGTAGGCGTTCTTTGGGAAGCTGTTAGGCACGCGGATGGAGGCTCCGCGGTTGGCCACGCCGTAGTTGAATTTGTCGATGGACTGGGTCTCGTGGAGACCGGTCAGACGGAGGTGATTGTCAGGACCGTACACAGCAATGTGCTCGTTGTGGTGCTTAGCGAAAGCCGCCATCAGGGCCTCGAAGTATTCCTTTCCACCAACTTCGCGCATGTACTTAGTGGAGAAGTTGGAGTGCATGCCGGAACCGTTCCAGTCACCGAGTATCGGCTTGCAGTGGAAATTCACGTCTACTTCGTATTTTTCGCAGAGGCGAACGAGAATGTAGCGGGCCACCCACATTTCGTCAGCGGCGCGCTTGGAGCCTTTGCCGAAGATTTGGAATTCCCATTGGCCCTTGGCGACCTCGGCATTGATGCCTTCGTGGTTGATCCCGGCGTCGTGGCAGATGTCGAGATGTTCTTCGACGATTTCGCGAGCGATGCTACCGACGTTGCTGTAGCCGACACCAGTATAGTAGGGGCCTTGTGGAGCGGGATAGCCGGATTCAGGGAAGCCAAGCGGGCGGCCATCCTGGTACAGGAAGTATTCCTGTTCGAAGCCGAACCAGGTATCGGGGTCGTCCAGAATGGTGGCGCGAGCGTTGGTGGAATGGGGTGTGCCATCAGCCAGGTAGACTTCGCTCATCACAAGCACGCCGTTTTTGCGGGTGCTATCGGGGAACACGGCAACGGGCTTCAGCACGCAATCCGAGTTGTGCCCCTCGGCCTGCCGGGTCGAACTACCGTCGAATCCCCAGTTTGGAAGTTCTTCCAACTTGGGGAAGTGATCGTACTCCTTGATGAGGGTCTTACTCCGGAGGTTGGCCACGGGGGTGTAGCCGTCGAGCCAGATGTATTCCAGCTTGTATTTCGCCATGTGTTTGTGTGGATGGAATTTGACTTGGATGCTCGCCCGCAGGACGCAAAACAAAATCCGTACCTGCTGCGTCGGAAAGAAAAGCAGCCCGGATGCCACGGAGGAAGCAAGAATCGTAGGGTGACAACAAAACCGCGATTAATCCGGTTATTTTACCTCCTTTTTGCCGGAAGGCTGAATTGGTTTTGAAGCGTCCCCCTGTTGCGGTTGTTGATTTTTGTTCAATATGGGAAAGGTTGAGCAAATGGATTGGGTTTACATCGTTGGAACCGAGGTCGCATTCAGACCAAGCCGTAGCTGACGCCACCCGGCGACCTTGGGTGGTGAAATGGGTTGTGGGCTTTCAGCCCTTGATCGCGTTATTCGTTAAACTTGGGCCGCTGGTCCAGGCTGGTATGGAGGCGCTAGGCGGCTTTGGGTATCATGCCCACTTGGCGGGCATAGGCGAAGATGCCGCCAGCGGCGACTACCGGACCGACTTCGCCCAATGGCTTCAGCGCATAGGTCTTGCCGGAGGCCACGTGGGTAATGCTGTTGGTGGCGATGTCGATGGTAGCAACATCGCCGGTGACAAAGACTTCGCAGAGTCGCTCGACGCATTCGACCGGATAGACCTCGCCGGTTGCGACGCAGTTGCGGAAAAAGATGCGAGCAAAACCTTCGGCCACGACAAATTGGGTTTCGGACGCACCGAGTGCTAATGGGGCATGCTCGCGGGAGCTGCCGCAACCAAAGTTGCGTCCAGCAATGAGAATGGGGTACTCGGTATCGGTGGCCCCTTCGGCAATGAAGCGAACGGGATAGAGGGAGTCAGGAAGGCCGTACATGGCGTAACTTCCAAGCTTTTGGTACTCTTCATCAATGGTCGGAACCAGGTTGAGGAATTGGGCGGGAATGATTTGGTCGGTGTCGATATTATCACGAACGACATAAACCCGACCGGTAAACTTGCTTTCCATAACGTGGGTTGAGCTTCGTCGAGAGCATGGATTTGAACAACTGGATTTACCAGAAGTGGTCTCCCCGGTAATTTGCGCCATGCCTCCGGACGGAAATTCCCTCCCCTCCTTGCCCACTGTGCCGGTCAGACCAGGAGGTTCAACTGGTCTTCGTTGGCTGTTTCGATTGACCGCGCTGGCCCTGCCACTGGTTCTGCTGGTGATTGCGGAAGGAATTGCCCGTTGGTTCGGAATCGGGCATTCGACCGATTTTTTCATCCGTCGATCGATTTCCGGGCGGACCGTCTGGTCGGAAAACGCTGACTTTGGCTTGCGCTTTTTCCCCAAAGAATTGGCCCGGGTCCCCTCCCCTTTGGTGATGACAGAACCGAAGTCACCGGGGACCTACCGTATTTTTCTGTTCGGCGAGTCTGCGGCTCTGGGTGACCCGGAGCCAGCGTTTGGAATGGGCCGCTATCTTCGTGTGCTACTGGAGGATCGGTATCCTGGCAGCCGGTTTGAGGTTATCCCAGTGGCGATGACCGCCATCAATTCTCACGCGCTACTGCCGATCGCTCGTGAATGTGTGCATCGGGAGGGGGATTTGTGGATCGTTTACATGGGCAACAATGAAATGGTGGGACCATTTGGAGCGGGAACCGTTCTCGGGCCTCAGGTTCCCTCGTTATTGTGGGTGCGAACGAGCTTGGCGCTTCAAAGACTGCATCTGGTTCAAGGTCTAACGGAGTGGTTCAAGCGGAAGTCGGCCGGAGCCCAAGCGACATCGTGGGGCGGGATGAAGATGTTTCTGGATGCCCAAGTGCCCCCATTTGATCCCCGCAAACAGGCTGTTTACACCGCCTTCCAACAGAATCTCAACGATATGCTTCGGGCTGCTAAAGGTGCTGGCGTACCCGTGATCCTGTGCACGGTGGCAAGTAATTCAAAGGATTGTGCACCGTTTGCCTCGACGAACCGTCCGCTGAGCACTTCCGAGGAAGCAGCAATACGGGCTGACGAAGCAGCCGGAAGGGCGGAATATCATGCGGGGCGATGGTCCGGCGCGATGGAACATTTCCAGGCGGCTGCCAAGCGCAATGACCAGAATGCGGCGTTGGCTTTTGAGGTCGGGCGATGCCAGTTGGCTCTATCGAATAGTGCTGCCGCATGGGAAGCTTTCTCGCGGGCCCGAGACCTCGATAGCCTGCCGTTTCGGGCCGACTCAACCATTAATGACACGATACGGGCACAGGCACGGCTCCACGCCGCGACGTTGATCGATACCGTTGAAGCGGTGAAAAAAGCAAGTCCCGACGGGATTCCCGGCAACAACCTCTTTCACGATCATGTGCATTTCAATTTTGGCGGGAACTATCTCCTGGCGCGAACCTTTGCGGAAAAAGTGCGTGATTTGCTGCCGAAAGACATCCAGGCACATGAAAAAGGGGGCGATTGGGATGGCTTCCAACAGGCGTCCGATCGGTTGGCCCTAACGGATTGGGACTTACGGCGGGTATACGACAACATGGGACGGCGGCTTTCCGAACCTCCTTTTACAACTCAAGTGACTCATACCAATGAGATCGAGCGGCTTCGCTCGGAGCTGCGCCGAATCCGGGAACGTAGGAGCAAGACGGGGGCTTCCGAAGCGCGAAATCTTTATACAAATGCCCTTGTTCATGATCCCGAGGATTTCCAAATCGCCAGTAATTTGGCCAAATTTTACGAAGACACCGAACGATGGTCCGAAGCCCGCAGCACCTGGATGCAGGTTCAGCAACTGATTCCGTGGGAGCCTGCCCCGTACTTTTACCTGGGAAAGGCGGCGGCGCGGGAACGACATCCAGAGGAGGCCCTGGCTTATCTCGACCAAGCGGTGGCTCTACGCCCGGACTTGGCGGACGCCTATCTGGAGCAAGGTCGAATCTGGCTGGAAAAGAAGGATTTTGCCCGTGCTCAATCCTCGGGCGAACGCGCCTTGAATTACCAACCGACGAATGGGCGTATTCTATTGGCTTTGGCAGAGGTGCACCTTGCGAGTGGTGATACCAACGCCGCGTTTGCACGATTGAAGTCAGCGGTAAGTGCTCAACCGTCCCTTTGGGAAGCTCGATACCTCTTGGGTCTGCAATGGGTGGGGCGCGGGGACTTGGAGTCTGCACGCGAAGAATTCACGGCGGTAACGCGCCTACGTCCGGACAACGTTCAAGCACACTTTAACTTAGGTGTCGCTCTGGCACGACTGGATAAGCGGACCGAGGCGAAGGCTGAATTCGAAACGACGGTAAAGCTGGACCCGAAGAATACGCGGGCTCGGGAGTATCAGAAGAGCCTGGATGCGGGAAAATGAGCTCGGCGCGTCAACGAGAAATGGCGGAATGGGCGGCGACAGTGTGGCAGTTTTAAGGGACGCCATTGTCACATTCCCGAGCCAAACCTGCCTTGATTCGCCTGGATGTCGTTAAACCTCAGCCGTTTTTCGACGTGCCCAACGCTGAAACAGAATCCCCGGCGCGATGGATAGAACGGTCAAACCACAGCAGGTCCAGCCGAATATATCGCCATGGTACCGGTAAAAGGTAAGGGAACGAGGCGTTCCGGCAGAGGCCAGCGGGACATTGGCTAGCAGAAAGCCAGGCGCATAGGCCTCATCTCGAGTTGATCCAACTCGGTCGCGAAACCGCCCGACTGAATCCAGCCAGCAAGTGATGCCGTTATTGGCGCAGCGGACCAATGGCACCCCATTTTCCACCGACCGGAAGGCCGCATTGGCGCAATGCTGCCACTGGGCACTGCTATCCGAAAACCATCCGTCGTTGGTCAGCTCAATCAACAAGTCAGTATCCGGTTGAACCTGCTCGCGGGTTCCATGCGGGAAAATATCCTCGAAGCAAATCACGGGAGAAAGCATTGCCGTTATCATTTCGTTGGTGCCTTCTGTCGATTGAAGGGCGACCGGGAACCTACCTGGCTCGGTACCGGAATCGAAACCGCCTCCGATGGGTGTCAGCCACTTCAGGAATGGCAACCATTTTGCCAGGGGAACGAACTCACCAAAGATGACCAATCGCTGTTTATGGTACTTGGCAGCATTTCGCCCATGCCCATCAAAAATCCAGGCACCATTGAAAAAATGCTCTTTTCCGGATGAATCGCGAGTGATGTCTTCGGAACCCAGAATCCAGGAAGCCGGTGCATTGGTCACCAATCCCAGCATCCGGTAGAACGGGTCAGGACCGTCCAGGTCCAGACATCCCTCCGGCCAAACCAGAACATCCGGGCGCACCGCCAAAGCTTGACTGGAAAGTCGATAGATTTTCTCAAAACGAGCCGATGTTTGCGATTTATCCCAAAGAATCTGTTGGGGGATGGAGGGTTGAACCAGCGCCAAGGACAAATGAGGAAGCTCGGCTTCGTGCGCACTGAGGGCGAGAATCCGTCGAAATCCCAAGCCGGTGATGATGACCAAGACGATTAGAGGGACCCGGGCTTCGGCGAGCCAGGCAAAGCGGTTGCGCGGCTGAAAGGCGACCAGCACAAGGGCACTCGTGATCGCAATTGAACACCAGCAGACTAGAAAGGAGACACCGTATACACCGGTCACGCCGGAAATCTGAATCAGCGGGGCATTGTGCCACTGGCTAATTCCAAGGAAATTCCATGGAAAACCGGACATTAAACGCCCGCGGACCATTTCGAGTGCCACCCACGAACAACCCAATAGGACGGACACTCGGAATCGATTCATCCCACCAGCCGCTACCCAGCGTTGCGCGGCCTCAATCCAACGGTGGCCGACAATCGGAGTCACAGTGGATGGTTTCTGGAATTGGGATGTCAGCACGACTGCGGTCCAACTCCAAACACCCCAGTACAGACCGCAATAGGCGGATAGGGATATCCAGGCGGCTACGGCACCTGCCGGGAAGGGCATGTTCAGCAGCCAGGACAATGAAATCAAGAAATGTAGGAATCCCGCCACTGCTCCAGCCCGAAATGCCTGACCGCGAGAGGAACCAAGATTCGCCAGCCAGAGTAGTCCGGGTGCAATCCATGCGAGCCCGGACCAACCGGGAAGCGGAAAGGCCAAAGCCAGCGAAATGGCCGCTAAGATGGATAGCGTGTACACGAGACCCGACGGAGAACCGGTCGCTCCCCAGCTAACAATGGAAAATCGTTTCACGTGCAAAGTGTACCCCTGAATTGGTCTGTACGAATGCGGTCCCCCATCAACGGCGCGGCGGATACTACTGAATTCATGAACAAAAACCCGCGCCATCGCGCCATTTCTGGAGGCGAACGTCAAACTTCAATCACCTCCAGCTTTCCTATCGTCGAGCAACCGCTCATCTTGCCGTCTGTGCACAAATCTGTGGTGATCACGGGCGGCGCCGGATTTATCGGTTCGCATTTGGTGGAACGATTGCTCGCCGAGGGGCGGTCCGTCTGCGTGATCGACGACCTTTCGACCGGCTCCTTGGATAATCTGTCGGGCGTGGCCAGGCACCCAAACCTAACGATTCGCCGAGACAAGGTTTCGACTCTTCCAGATTTGGTCGAATTGGTCTCTGCATCGAGTTGGGTTATTCACCTGGCGGCGGCGGTGGGAGTGGAATTGGTGATTCATTCGCCGATTCGAACCATGGAGACCAATCTCCGCGAAACCGAGGCCATTCTAGCAGCCGCAGCGGTCACCAAAGTTCCCGTCCTGGTGGCATCGACTTCTGAAGTTTACGGCAAAAGTCATAAATCCCGCTTTTCCGAGTCGGACGATTTATTGATCGGACCTCCCAACCTCGGGCGATGGAGCTATGCCTGTTCCAAATTAATGGATGAGTTTCTCGCGTTGGCGTATCAGAGGGAACACGGACTTCCAGTGACCGTTGTCCGTTTTTTCAATACGGTTGGTCCCCGACAAACAGGGCGCTACGGAATGGTGTTACCCAGATTCATCGCTGCGGCCCGCACGAATGAGCCACTGCGAGTCTATGGCGACGGAGAACAAACCCGGTGCTTTTGTTTGGTCGACGATGCGGTCGAGGCGGTGATCCGTCTGGGAAATGAATCGTCAGCAGTCGGACGGGTTGTCAACGTTGGTAATGACCAGCCGATTTCCATGACCGACCTTGCCCGGACGGTGATCCGACTACTCAAGTCCTCGTCGGCCATCGAATTGGTCCCGTACGAAAAAGCGTATGCCCATGGATTTGAAGACATGCGCCATCGGCGTCCGGCACTGGAGCGTTTGGAGGAAATCACCGGATTCCGGCCTCGGCGTTCGTTGGAGGAAATTGTTCGGGTGACGGCGGGGATAAATGGCGGTCGGTCTTGATGTGTCCGCAGATTGTGAGAGGATTGTTCGGCGGTATGGGGAGATGGATAGAACGGTTATCGTTCAGTCGCTGGGCCGGTCCCCAGCATGCGGCGCAGATCGGCATGGAGTCCGGCGACATCGATGGACCGTTGTAGGGCCTCGCGATAACGGTTCCTATACTCTTCCGAGCCCGATTCCAGACGGATAAGGCTAGCCACTCGCCCGGTGACATCGGCGACGGCGATGGCGCTGGACGGGGGATGTGCATCCATCAAATCGTCAATTTCTGCCACCAATTGCGAAACCGATCGGAGCCAGGCAAACTGAGGCGATTCCGTCAGCAATCGGAGGAGCTCAAACGGAGTGGGCTTATCAAATACTTGTTCGTAAGCCTGCTGCTCGACATCCAGTAATGCCCGGTGAAGGTCCAACAGGGCGTCGCGGATCAAGCGCAAGAACCGTAGTTGTTCTGCTGAAGCACCGCTGTGGGGAGAGCGAAGTTGCATGCTATGAAATCGGCTGGATTTTGCGCTGATACAAGCCGGAAATGGGCATCGAGGCCGCGAAATCAGCAGGACAAAATTTCGGAGGAGTCCATAGCGACAACGGAAATGCCTAATCGGCGAGCCTCGGACTCGAAGCTTTCCAAGTCCAGCAGCAGAGTACGCCTCGCTTCAACTGCCAAGACGGCTACGCCCGCCCGCTTACAAACCGCCAGGGTCATGGGACCGACACACGGGATATCGAAGCGAAAATCATGCCCCGGCTTCGCCACCTTCACGGCAATGGCACCGCCGTCCTTGCCGGCGAGTCTGCCCCCGCGTTCGAGGCATTCATCGGTCCCCTCGAAAGCTTCCACAGCAAGAACGGTTCCGCGTTTGACGACCACACACTGACCAATTTCAAGGCGGGACGTTTCTCTGGCCATTCGCAGACCGAAAGCCACGTCTTCCCGGGTTTCCGAGGTAATTCTTGGACCGCAACCATAGCCTTCCCGTGGCATCCACGGCTGAAGCCACGGTACGGCGGGCACCAACTCAATTCCTTCCTTGGCCAACTCGGCCGCAATGGCACCGAAGATAGAATGAGCATTCCTTTCTTTGAGGCGCAGCAGGATGGCCATTGCCCGGAGGTCTGGACGGAGATCGAAGAGATTCTTGGGGGCGATTTGTCCGAGCATGACACATTGCCGGACCCGATGCTGGGCCAGAACGTGGAGCATCTTGCCCAATTGTCCCACCTTTACCCAGGAAATCGTATGAACCAATGCGGCTAGTCCCGGGTCGGTTTCTCCCTCAAACGCTACGGCAGCCAAACGTTCCCCTCGTTGACGAGCCTCTTTGGCAAATAGAAGTGGAAGGGATTTGGAGCCGGCGATCAGGCCGATGGGAGTGTCGGACATGCAATTATTGTGCGTGAGACTAAAGACCACGATCGTCGTTGGCCAGCCTACGACACTCAATCATGCGCTTGGTATCAAAACTCCAGCGCGCAGGAATGCCTGAGCCCGAGAATAATTCTGGAACTTGATTTACCTCGCGTATACGAACAGGTTCCCGAAAAACCAAATGACCAACAAACCTCAATTTGCGGTGGCATTAGTTGCCTTGGCTATTAGTACCGTGGCCTCTCAAGCATTGGTCTTTCTCGGCAGCGGGGATTCAAGCCACAATACGACACCTCCGACAGGCACCCTCGCGGGAAGTGGTTGGCAATGGCAATCGCAGGGCGGCTTTGGGGCCACGGTCATCGGCACCCACTTGGTCGCAACAGCAAATCATCTGGGGATTTCCGCCGGGCGAACCTTCCCTTACGCCGGGCTAACCTACCATGTCGTGGCTGCTACCAACGAGCCCGGAAGCGATCTTCGATTATTTTGGGTGGCTGGTAGAATACCTGACGCTGCACCCATTTACGACGGCAACAATGAAACCAATTCCTATTTGGTTTTCCATGGATTTGGAGGCCCGAGGGGAGGTCCTGTCTACTTTGATCCCCCAGCCAATACCGATCTGAGGGGATGGCTTTGGACATCCTTCGACGGGCGATTGCGCTGGGGCACCAATCTCGTAACCGATGTCATGACCGAGACAGTAGGGGTACCGGGCGAATACTTGATATCCTACTTCACCCAGTCCGCCGGAGACGATGTCATCAGCTTTTCCACCGGCGACTCTGGAGGCGGTGCCTTTATTTTGGACGCAGACGGGAAATGGAAACTCGCCGGAGTTATCACTGCCGTGGAAGCTGAATTCCGAACTACGCCCACCTCCTCTACTTTCTATGCGGCTCTGTTTAATCGAGAGGGCTTCTATGAACCCCTGGACAATAATACTTGGGGATTGGATCCCAGCGCATCGACAACCCCCGGTGTCTTTTTTGAAACAACCCGGGTTTCTGCTTACGCCAATTGGATAAAAGCCCAATTGGCGGCACCCTATCCTGGACCTCCGGTACCGATTCTTTTGGCCGCAGAAGAACCGGGGGGGCCGTTTGTTGAGGTCAATGCATATGCCATTGACCCAGGTGCTCATGAAATCACGTTTGCCACTCCGTCAAATCGTCAGCAATTCTACCAGTTGAGTGGCACCACCAATATCGTCTCCATTGTCCGAAAGTCGGACATTACCTCCCTTTTTTATTAAACAAGCCTTAGTGTCTGAAATGGCGAATTCCAGTGAAAACCATCGCCATACCGCGTTCATCGGCGGCGCGAATAACCTCCGCATCGCGAACGGAGCCACCGGGTTGAATCGCGGCCGTCGCCCCGGCCTGAGCGGCAGCAATGAGTCCGTCTGGGAATGGAAAGAACGCATCGCTACAGACGACGCTACCGGCCAGGGATAATCCCGCTTCGCCAGCTTTCCAGACTGCGATGCGACTAGAATCGACGCGGCTCATCTGCCCGGCACCCACCCCCAAGGTACGATCGGCTGATGCATAAATGATGGCATTGGATTTGACGTGCTTGACCACGCTCCAACCGAACAACATCGCTTGAAGTTCAAACGGCGACGGCTCACGTTTAGTAACAACCTTAAGTTCCGGAGCAGTTATTCGACTGAGGTCGCGTTCCTGCCAAAGAAACGAGCCCGCGCCGACGCTTCGAATATCCACCGGACCAACCCGCTCCGGGTGTCCTTTCACGTGGATGAGGCGAAGGTTTTTTTTCTGGCGCAGAATAGCCAGCGCTTCCTCGGTGAATCCCGGTGCAGCGATGACCTCGCTAAAGATTTCTGCCATCGCCATTGCCGCTGGACCATCCAGCGATTGGTTGACAACAATAATCCCACCAAAAGGAGCTTGCCGGTCGGTAGCGAACGCCTTTTCCCAGGCTTCCCGCAGAGTTGTTCCCTGACCGACCCCGCACGGGTTAGTGTGCTTGAGGATGGCCAAAGTAGGCGGTTGGTCTGAGAATTCGCCAATCAACGCAGCAGCGGCCGTCAGGTCGAGAATGTTATTGTACGACAACTCCTTGCCATGGAGTTGGGAATAATGGTCCGAAAACTTACCATATAATGCTGCCCGCTGATGGGGATTCTCGCCATAACGTAACGGCTGCGCCAAGGGAATGGAAATGGCCAGCGTTGGTGAAAACGAGGAAGTCTCCTGAAACACTCGGGATAGATATGCTGTAATAGCGGCGTCGTAGGCAGCAGTCCGAGCAAAAACTTTTGCTGCCAGGCGACGGCGCAATTCCAAGGTTGTTCGGCCGTGGGCACGAATTTGTTCGGCCACGATATCGTAATCGGCAGGGTCAACGACGACCGTAACCGAATCATGGTTCTTGGCAGCGCTGCGAAGCATTGACGGGCCGCCGATATCGATATTCTCGATTGCTTCCTCGAACGAAACATCCGATTTGGCGATCGTCTGTTCGAAGGGATAAAGATTAACGACCACCAGGTCGATCGGCTCAATTCCATGCAACGCGGCGGTCGCGACATGCTCCGCCAGGTCGCGGCGAAACAAGAGCCCCCCGTGAACCTTGGGATGCAGAGTCTTGACTCGCCCATCCAGCATTTCTGGGAATCCGGTAAAATCACTCAGATCAACTACCGTAAGTCCCTCAGCACGAAGTGTTTTTGCAGTGCCGCCCGTGGACACCAATTCGATTCCGAACTCCGCCAACACTTTGGCAAACGTGGCAAGACCTGTCTTGTCGGACACGGACAATAAAGCGCGAGTAACTCGTGGCATGACTTGGGATTGATGAAGTGGCGGAGAAAAGACAGGCAGAGTTCGATGGCAGAGGGGCAGCCGTCAATGCTGTAACATCACGGCGAATGATTTATCGGTCAGTGCAGGCGCAGCACCAACGGATCGCCGCCATATACATCGAGGGCACCGCAGTAGGGATGCCAACCGACCGTCGAAATTCCCCCATTGACTAATTGAGTCGAATTCGATCACCCCAGCTTTAAGACAGGGTCGCAGCGGTTTGTGTAGCCGGTATATCAGTGCTCCGAGACAGGGTTGTCCACGCCAGCAGGCCCGTCGCCGATGCCAACCCAGCGCAAGCAAGGTACGGCCAAGCTGGATGGCGATCATAGAGCCCACCGATAAATAAAGGACCGACAATGCGTGCCAGGCTGGCTCCAGACTGGGCAACACCAAAGGTCAGGCCGCGCTCGTTGGCCGGAGCGCAGCGCTGAATCAGGGCAAATAAGGGGGGACGTGTCATTCCAGACCCGATCGCGACCAAGGTCACCATCAGGAGTAAGGTCCACCAAGATCCGCCGCTGGTCGAAAACAGGTTACCCCAAGTCAATGGCACCGATCCATGCATCCATGGCATTGGGGCCAGACCGATGGCGAAGAGGAGCAGGCTCAAGGCTACCAGTTTCGGTTCACCTAGTTTTCGTAGCAGTTTCCAAATTCCAGGAGATTGAACCGACGCCCCCATAATCCCGGCAAAACTGAACAAGACGGCACCCGCACGAAACGAGTCTCGACTACTGAGGTGAAAATTCTCAGTGACCAAAATCGCTAGATTGCTTTCAAAACAGGTGAAACCAAACGTGGCCAGGAAGAAAATGAAGACCAAAAAACCGATAACCGGCTGTCCCAAGACATGGCGAACACCGGCATAGCGAGAACGTCGTGGTGCGGCTGGATGTAATCCAGGTCGCCAACTTTCGGGGAGATTCTTCCACGTGAATAGAAAGTTCGCGGCGCAAATGGTGCATGCGAACACACCCGGTCCCACTTGGCCCATCAGCATTTGTCCAGCCACCGCAATCAATGGACCTATAATAAAGCCGAGCCCAAATGCCATTCCGATAAGACCCATGCGCTTTCCGCTTTCCTCCGGCGGCGTGATATCAGCAATGTAGGCTTGGGCTACTGTGATGTTGGCGGCACAGACTCCGGCGATCAATCGAGAGGCCAGAATTACCATCAGCGCCATGTTTCCATTCAAGGTAGAGCCAAAGGCGAAAATTCCGTAGCTTAACGCAGCGCCCCCGGTGCTTAGCAAGAGAGCCGGGCGTCTGCCCACTCGGTCGCTCCAGGCTCCCCAAACAGGGGCAAAGAGGAATTGCATCGCCGAGTAGGAGGCCATGATAATCCCGACCATAAAGCCACTGGCCCCGAAACTCTTGGAGTAGGTCGGCAGAAGCGGGAGGACGATCCCAAAGCCGATAAGATCGACGAAAACCGTCAAAAAAATCGTCACCAGCGGGGACATCCCCTTTTTTTCGGTACCGTTCATGTGCAGCCTCATCGTGGCGCGAAGTCCGCTGTGTGCAAGGGCGAGGACGCACTTCTATTGAATTTGGGAGTTACGACTTGCCCGTCCGCGAATATTGGGTTCAAACAGGTGGGCTCCAGTGAATGCTGTAACTGATTTCACCGTCCCCTCTGCCCGCATGCACTCCCGCTTCTTACGACGCACCGTTTTTCCATTGTTCGCCCTCGCGTGCTGTCTGAATTATTTTTCCGCACGGGCGGAAATTTCCCTCCCAAACGTATTGCCAGCCGGCCTGAGCGAAGGGGAGTGGTTGATGGGAGAATTGAACTGCACGGCATGTCATGCCGCCAGCGATGAGGTCAGGCATCGGCTGGCCTCCAATCCGGCACCGCTTCTCGGCACGAACGGATTTCGGTTGAATCCTGCCTGGCTACGATTGTGGCTGGAGAATCCGACGGTCAATAAACCTGGGACCCGGATGCCTCATCTGACCGAGCCCATTCCGGCGGCAGAACGACCAGCAGTCATTGAGGCTCTGGTCCACTACTTGATTTCGATTCAACCTTCCGGGGAGGCCTCTGGAGCTGAAGGAGACCCGGCTCTCGTTTCCAGGGGAGAGACCCTTTATCACTCCATTGGTTGTGTCGCCTGCCATGCCCCATTCAGGGCCGCGTCTGAAGGCGGTGATGCATCCATTGCGCCTGCGGCTCGTCAGTCCGTTCCCCTAGGGCCACTGGCAGCCAAGTACCCCGCAACGGAATTAGCTCTTTTTCTCCAAAATCCAGCGGCGCACCGCCCAGGCGACCGGATGCCTCAACTCAATCTAGCTCCCGATGAAGCGCTGGCCGTGGCCACCTATTTGGTCCGGGAGCAAGCAAGGAACTCGGGCGATGGTGCGAGTGGGCTCGTTCCCGGGCTGAAACTGAAATATTATGAGGGATCGTT
>CAILNN010000019.1 GCA_903835555.1 uncultured Verrucomicrobiota bacterium | reverse complement strand
GGGCATTGGATCGGGATACGCCTCGATTCCAATCAGCAAAGCGCGGTGGGTGCACGGGTGGTGGTGGAAGATAGCGCCGGTCTCCAAACCCGTTGGATCGTCTCCGGCGACGGCTACCGATCGCAGGCGGCATCAGCGGCGCATTTTGGGCTCGGAACTAACGAACTGCGAGGCGTTACTGTTCATTGGGCGAATGGACGGACCACCCGCTTGGAACACCCGCTGTTAGACCGCTGGCAATCTGTGAACCAGTGATTGCCAGCGGAAAGCCGATTGGCATACCCTCAGAACAGACATGCTTGTTTCCCAGAACTGTCAAGTTGGCAATTGGCAGCATTTCGGGAGATTTCCGTTTGGGCGGTGGACCCATCGGACGGACCTTGCCCCAAGCACACAAGTTGCCATTCCACGCTTGTTGGAATACCTATTCGCTGTTTGGCGAGATTTTCTATGTACCATATCATCTATATGAGCACTGCGGTCAGACGGTTCTCCGGTGAAGAGTTGGAAGCGCTGCTGACCATTTCGAGGCGGAACAATCCGGCATGGGGCGTGACGGGCCTGCTGCTATACAAGGACTTCAGCTTTCTCCAGGTCCTGGAGGGTGAGCAAGCGACCGTGGAAAAGCTTTACTCAAAGATTGTCCAGGATAATCGTCATTACGGCTGCACCGTCTTCATCCGGGAGCCAATCTTGGCCCGCGAGTTTGCAGACTGGTCAATGGGATTCAGGGACCTCGATCGGAGCAATGGCCATGCTTCCGAGGGATTCAACGACATTTTGCAAGCGGACAAGACAGATATCTCGGGTTTTCCCCGCAAGGTAAGAGCTTTCATGAAGATTTTCGTCGCCTGAGGCGATCCAAATTAAAGTGGGTGCGATTATTCGTGGGATGGAGAGTAAGCCAATTGTTTCCAATCCATGTATAAACCCTACTTCCAATCGTAGGCCACCAGTGCGTTTAGCTCACGATGCATGCCCAGCTTCGATCGCCGCGATTACCTGGCCGTAATCGCCGGTTTGTCGGAACCACGAATTTTGGGACCCATGCCTTGCCCAGACGAGGGGCGTCCCCTGATACGTTGAGTCCTTGAGCTCCAGCGATGCCCGATGCTGCAATAACAGCCGCACCAAGGTCGCGTTTCCATGCCAGGCCGCCCAATGCAGGGCTGTCCCGCCGTGCTGTCCACGAGCGTCAACTGGCCAACCGGCTTCCAGCATGACCCGGACCGCCTTGGTATTATTCTGCTGAGCGGCGTGGGCGACTAACCGCTGATCTTCCCCGGTCAACTCTCGAACCAAATCGGGATGGGTCGCCAGTAAAGCATGGACGGTCGGCCCGTCCCCCGCCTCGCCCGCACAAGCCAGGCGCATGGGCAACGAGCTTCGCTCGAGCAATAGGTTCAGAACCGCCTCATGACCAAACTCCCGTGCGACCGTGTGGGCTGATTTATTTTGACCCAGCGTCCAGATATAGATGCAGCCGCCGCTGTGGAAATTTCTCTTGGGAAACCAACGCTCCGACACCCGCATCTGAATCAGCTTTGGATCGGCATCGAGCCAGGCACGCGCTCGATCGACATCGCCCAAAGCCGCCACCAACAGGAGATCCGTCGGACTGCCGCGCGACACCAGAAAGCGGGCAACATCGGTCCGGTCCCGAACCATGTATTGAGCGGCGGTGGATTCATGGTCGATATCGCGAGCATCGATCCGGGCACCGTGGGCGAGAAGGAAATCGACGACTTCAATCGAGCACGCAAAGTGGAGCGGCGTCTGGCCGTCACCGCCACGCGCATGAACCAATTCAGATTGAGCCTCAATCAACTCCTTCAATCGCTCGAGCCGTCCCAGGCGGGCGGCGACATGGACATCGATGGTTGCCCCGCGTTCAATTAGGAACTCGTTTAAACCGTGCTCTTGGTCTAGCACCCCGAAACTGCCGGCCCACCAACGGCTGCGGGCATGGATATCCGCTCCGGCCTGGAGAAGATGATCAATCATGACACGATTCCGTAGCTCGACCGCGCGGAGGAGTGGAGTCGAGCCAAAACCCGAGTTGGGCAGCGGTTCGTTCAACCGCGCCTTGAGATGCGGGGATAGCGACAGGGTGGTCCTGACTCGGTCCGCGTCATTCGATTCAATCGCAATGGCGAGTTCGAGCATCGGGTCGGGGTTGGCTGCTGCGGGGACCATGGCAGGGGTTGGATTAGATAGGCTAGCGTGGTGCCGAAAGCATTAGCCTTTTTGGAGTGAGGCTGCCCTGACTCCCTGAATCACTTCGTCACGCCGGGATATAATCCGCTTGAACGATTCCGGGATGACATTCCAATCAAGGACATCGACTCGAAAGGGAAGCTCTGAATCCATAAATGCCTCCCGCAGCAGTTCGAGCCGATTTCTGTCTAAATTGGCGGTGCCAATCACGACCAGATCAAGGTCGGAATAGCTCTTTGCCATCCCATTCACCCGCGATCCAAAAGCTCGAACTTCACATTCCGGGACGTGGGAAGCGAGCAAGTCTCTGACAGTCTCCAAGTGCTTGGGCTTAAGATCAATCATTGTGCCGGACAATGTTATCGGCAAAATTTCATGGCCTTCCAGCATTGCTCGTAAGCGACCTCAAAATGCTGGATGATGCCCG
>CAILNN010000018.1 GCA_903835555.1 uncultured Verrucomicrobiota bacterium | reverse complement strand
CTGCCCTTGCGTCGCTCCGGCCAACCCTCTGGCATTGATCGCTTTTACCACGCCGCCACCGGCAATCACCGTCTGGAACACCTTGAAAGCCGAGCCTTTAAAATCCTCGGTGAAATCCACCAGTTCCATTCCAAACCGGGTGTCCGGCTTGTCGATACCGTACCGGCTGAGCGCTTCTTCGAAACTCATGCGCGGGAAGGGCAGGGGGATTTCACGCCCCAAAGCCACGCGCCAAACCCGTTGAAGCAACCCTTCGATCAACGTGTAGATGTCTTCCCGGTCTATAAAGCTCATCTCGATGTCGACCTGGGTGAACTCCGGCTGACGGTCAGCCCGCAGGTCTTCATCGCGATAGCAGCGTGCCAGTTGAAAATACCGCTCCACACCCGCAACCATTAAAATCTGTTTGAATTGCTGTGGTGATTGCGGTAGCGCGTAGAATGTTCCGGCTTCCCGTCGGTTGGGCACGAGAAATTCACGGGCACCTTCCGGTGTCGACTTGAACAGCGTCGGTGTCTCCACCTCCAGAAACCCTTGCTCGTCCAACTGTTGCCGGGTGGCAATGGCCACTTTGGACCGTAAACGGAGGTTTCGGATCATCTCAGGGCGCCGCAAATCGAGATAGCGGTACTTGAGACGCAACTCCTCATTCACTTTGTTCGCGATTTCGGGATCGTCGACGGCAAACGGAAGCACTGCGGATGCATTGAGTATCTCAAACCCGCGCACCATGACTTCCACTTGTCCGGTCGCTATCCGGACGTTGTCGGTTCCACCGGGACGCAACCGCACTTCACCCGTCGCCCGGACCACGCTTTCGCTGTGCAAGCGGGATGCAGAACCAAAAACTCCAGGTGGCAAATTGGCCGGGTCGAACACCGTTTGCGTCCGACCTTCGCGGTCTCGAATATCGATGAAAAGGAGTCCACCCAGATCGCGCCGGGAATGGACCCAGCCTTCGAGAATGACGGTCTTGCCGGCGTCTGCCGGACGGAGTTCGTTGCAGTGATGCGTGCGTTTCATGTTCAACCTCCTCGGAATGGTTTAGAGCAGACTCGGCTGACCGAAACCGTGGCCCAAGGAACAGTCAGTGTGCGGAAACCTACCGATTTGTCCAACCGAAGGTTTTTGGGGCCAACGGAAGCGCCCACCTCCCTCACAACAGGGTCGACAGGTAGCGCAGCCTTTTAGGCTTCCCAATAACAGCGGATCAACCGACCCGCCCCTCGCCCTGGGGCATTTTAGGCGCAACAAACCGCAAGCTATTTCGGAAACACGACACTAGTGACCTCTCGCCTTGCCCCGAGTGCCCCCGGTGGGAGGCTCGGCGGTCCAAACCAAGCCACCTGGCTCTGTTCATTTTGCATCGGCCAACCCCCAAAATGCCGTTGGTGATCCCCGAGGCGATTGATGAAGCCATTTTAATTCCTTTTCATAACCGCGCCTTTACCCCCACCATCGTTTGATGTCGGGCGATTCCTGGGCTCTTCAACTGCGGGACGTGACTAAGCGCTACGGCGATTTCACCGCTGTCAATGGTCTATCCCTGTCCGTCCCGCCGGGGTGCATCTTTGGTTTTCTCGGGCCCAACGGAGCTGGCAAAACCACCAGCATCCGAATGATCCTGGAAATCATCCGTCCCACCAGCGGCTCCATCACCGTTCTCGGATCAAACTCAGCCCTCGCTGTTCGCCGCCGTATAGGTTACTTGCCCGAGGAAAAGGGGCTGTACAAGAAGATGAAGGCGTGGGCGATCGTCGCCTACTTTGCCACATTGAAAGGAGTCGATTCGCGAACGGCTAAACGCACGGCCTTCGCACTGCTCGAACGCTACGGTTTGGGTGCTTTTGCCGAAAAGAAGTCGGAGACCCTTTCCAAAGGGATGGGCCAAAAGGTCCAATTGCTGGCGGCACTCGCGCACGATCCCGAGTTCGTTATCTTGGATGAACCGTTTTCCGGTCTGGACCCGGTCAATCAAGAAGTTCTGGAGGAAATCGTGGTCGATCTCCGCCGCCGTGGGCGAACGGTTCTGTTTTCCACCCATGTGATGTCCCATGCCGAGCGGCTGTGTGACCGACTTAGCATCATGGCTGGCGGCAAGAAAATCTTTGAAGGAACCCCTGCTGAAGCTCGGGCCATGCTCCCCCCGCGAGTGCTATTACGTACCAATCAGTCGGTGGCCCCGCTACAGCAGCTCTCGGGAGTAACTGCCAGCCGGCAACTCGCGAATGGAGCTTGGGAATTGCAACTCAGCTCCGGAACAGATCCCCAAGGGATTCTACAAGCCTGCTTTGAACAGCGGTTGGTGCTTAGTTCCTTCTCCGCCGAAGCACCCGCCCTCCACGATGTCTTCGTCCATCTCGTGGGAGACCAAGCCCGCGAAGTCAAACTTCGCTAGCACCGCCATCGATCAATCCAAACTTGCCGCACCATGTTTCATATCGCTTTTCTGGTCGCAGCCCGCGAATACCTCGAGAACCTGAAGACCAAGGGGTTCTGGTTTGGGATCATCCTCTTTCCGTTGATTTGGACCGCCGCCATCAAAATTCCGATATTGATCGAAAAGAAAGGAGTCCCGACCCGATACTTTGTTGTGTCCGATCCGAGTAGTAAGTGGAAAGGACTGATTGATCGCGAAATCGACCAGCGCTATCAGCGAGAGGTCTTGGATGAGTTGGTTTCGTATGCCCGGCGCAATCTCAAACGTCCGGCCGATCTAGCCGAATGGCTCGACCACTGGTCCGAATCTTCAGCGGTAGAGGAATTTATCACCAAAGGAGGGCAGCCCGGGTTCTTGAAAGAACTGGAAGGGTTACTCGAGACAGGTGCTCCGCTGTTTTCTCCGCCGCGTCGGCGATTCCAAAGCATCCCCCTTCCATCGGAAGTGCCAGAATCGCCCCGGGAAACATTGATCGACCGCCTTCGTCCCTGGCTCAAAGGGGACGAAAAACTTCAGGTGGAAAATCAGTCGGTCAATCTGTTCGCCGCTGTGTTGATTCCGCACGTCCTGCGCGATTCGGGTGCCACGGCAAGTTCAGGGGCAAAAAAATCCTCCGCCGAGGGAAATATCGAATTTTGGTCGGACAATTTGGCCGATGTCGGTCTGGAACAACTCGTGACCGAAAGCATCGGTCGGGAGCTGCGCACAGCTGCCTATCAAGTCAAGGGAATGGACGCTGCGGCAGTCAAAGCCATTGAATCCATTCATGTTCCCTTGATCAGTTTGAATCCAAGAAAGGCCGCCGGGGAAGAGCAGGTCGGTTTGGGGGACCGAATCCGCCAGTGGATACCCAGCGTCTTCGTCTATCTTTTGTGGGTGGCGGTGTTCGTTACCGCCCAAATGTTGCTGACCTCCGTCATTGAGGAAAAATCCAACCGAATCATCGAAGTCCTCTTGTCGAGCGTCACTCCCGAGGAACTGATGGCCGGGAAATTGGCGGGCATTGCCCTGACTGGGCTGACCATGCTCGCCTTCTGGATCATCACTTCCATGGGCGTCTTATGGGTCAATATCGGCCACGGAGGCGGTTCGGGGGGCGGTTCTGGTTCTGTCGAGAATATTCCCATCGACTTGCTCAACCTCATGCAGACCACTTGGCTGCTCCCTGCGTTTCTCGGATATTTCGCCTTGGGATTCCTCGTCTACGCTACTTTCTTTCTCGCCTTGGGGAGCACCTGCAACACGTTGAAGGAAGCCCAAAATATGATGGGCATGATTATGCCGATCCTGCTGGTTCCCCTGTTCACCATCCCCTTTATTCCCCGCGACCCCAATGGGACCCTGGCCCGGGTTTTGTCATGGATTCCTCCCTTCACCCCGTTCGTGATGATGAACCGGGTCACCGGCCACCCCCCGATGATCGATGTCTTTGGAACCCTGATCATGTTGGTCGGCTTCGTGTTCCTGGAACTCTTGGCTGCCGCCCGCATCTTCCGAATCGGCGTTCTCCGAACCGGTCAGCCGCCCCGCTGGATGGAATTGCTCCGCTGGGTCACACAAAAAGCATAGTCGTCCGCACTCCCTGCAAAGTAGAAGCGGCTTCTCGCCGCTTTCCCTTGCCTGACCCCGAGCACCCGGGATGGGATGCCCCCTTTTTCCCAAACTCATTTCCACGGTCTACTTGCAACCCCCTGTCCCTCGGGTAATGGTGGACAGATGAAGTTCGGCTACGCGCTCCTGACCGCCCTTTGTCTGTTCATCGCCGGGTGTGCTGCCCATACTCTTGTGGTGACTCCCACCGACCACCCTCCAGCCACCCTTAAGACCAATGTGGTCGATGTTTATCACGGGATCACCGTCCCCGATCCCTATCGCTGGCTGGAAAATGATAATTCCGACGAAACCAAAGCCTGGGTCCAAAGCCAGCAGCAGTACACCGATCGCTACCTGTCGGTCCTACCCCACCGCGCTCCGCTCAAGGCCCGGCTCACGCAGTTGATCAATTTTGAGCGGTACGGAATCCCGTTTCGCCAAGGCGGTCGTTACTTTTTCACCCGAAACGACGGATTGCAGAATCAATCGGTCGTCTACACCACCACCAATCTGGACGCCGCCCCGGTTGTTTTGCTCGACCCCAATGGGCTCAGCAAAGACGGCACCACGGCTCTCAGCGGCATGGCCGTCAGTGAAGACGGTACCAAGATGGCCTATGGTATCTCCGAAGCGGGCTCGGATTGGCAGACCTGGCGCGTTCGGGATGTCGCCACCGGACAAGACCTGAATGACCGGCTCGATTGGATCAAATTCTCCACTGCTTCCTGGGCACACGATGGCTCGGGCTTTTATTACTCCCGATTTGATGCCCCGGCGGATGGCAATCGACTGACCGCCATCAATGAGTACAACAAGCTCCATTTTCACCGCGTCGGTACCCCCCAATCCGAAGACCGTTTGGTTTATCAACGTCAGGACCATCCCAAATGGGAATTCGGCGGCGAGGTGACCGAAGACGGCAAATTCCTGATCATTTCAATCCATGAAGGCACCGACACCAAGAATCGAGTCTATTATCAAGACCTGACCATTACTTCGGCCCCGGTGGTTGAACTGCTCAATGACTTTGACGCCAGCTACGGCTTTGTCGGTAATATCGGTCCGGTCTTTTATTTCCTCACCGATCTGAAGGCACCTCGGGGCCGATTGATTGCCATCGATACCCGCAAGCCTGAACGATCCCTATGGGAAGAACGGGTCGCGGAGTCCAAGGCCACCTTGACCCGGGTATCCCTCGTAGGCGGGCAGTTCGTACTAAATTACCTCCGCGACGCTCGTAGCGAGGTTCTGCGAGTGGATTTGCAAGGTCACCCCGTAGGCGAAATCGCCCTCCCGGGAATTGGTACCGCAGCCGGGTTCGGTGGCAAACCGGAAGAAACCGAGACCTTTTTCAGTTTCACCAGCTTCACCGTTCCCGGACGTATCTACCGCTATGACCTGACCACCGGCAAGAGCTTGCTATGGCGGCAGCCCAAGGTCGATTTTGATCCTGATGCCTTCGTCGTCAGCCAGGTTTTTTACCCGAGCAAAGATGGAACCCAGATACCGATGTTTATTGCCCATCGCAAGGGGCTGAAACTCAACGGCCATCAACCGACGCTCCTCTACGGATACGGCGGCTTCAATATCTCGCTCACGCCATCGTTCAGCGTCAAAAACCTCGCTTGGATGGAGATGGGCGGGGTCTATGCCGTGCCGAATCTGCGCGGAGGAGGGGAATATGGCGAAGAATGGCATCAAGCCGGCACCAAGCTGCACAAGCAGAATGTCTTTGATGACTTTATTGCTGCAGCAGAATGGCTAATCAACCATCACTACACCGAACCAAAGCGGCTCGCCATCCAGGGAGGCAGCAATGGCGGATTGCTCGTCGGAGCCTGCATGACCCAGCGCCCCGAATTGTACGGCGTTTGTTTGCCTGCCGTCGGCGTCATGGACATGCTGCGCTTCCAAAAGTTTACCATCGGATGGGCCTGGACCAGCGACTACGGCAGCAGCGATCAGCCGGACCAATTCAAGGCCCTCTATGCCTATTCCCCCTACCACAATCTGCGTCCAGGAGTTTACTATCCTGCCACGCTGGTAACCACCGCCGATCATGATGACCGGGTTGTGCCGGCGCATAGTTTCAAGTTCGCCGCTCGTTTGCAGGAATATCAAAGCGGTCCCGCTCCAACCCTCATCCGAATTGAGACCAAAGCCGGGCACGGCGCTGGTAAGCCCACCAGCAAGACCATCGAGGAGACGGCGGACATTTTAGCCTTCGCCGCCGCCAATTTGGGGGTTCCAGTGCCGTCCGGTTCTGCCAGCGCCCATTAACTCATGGAGCGCCTCTTCGCTCCCACGGTGTCGGTTCGGCACCAGGCCACTGTTCGCTACTGCGGACGCGACCTGACCTATTTCGGCGGATGCGACTACCTGCGGCTCAGTGTCCATCCGAAGCTTATCGAAGCCGCAAAAAAGGCCGCCGACTTCGGACTGGGCGTGGCCGCATCACGTCGGACCACGGGAAATCACCCCGCCATCACCGCCCTTGAACGCGAATTGGCCGACTTTTTCCACGCCGAGTCGTCCGTCCTAATGGCCACCGGATACGGAATGAATCTCGCCCTGGGCCAGGCCTTGTCGGGGCGTTTTACCCACGCTTTGATCGATGATCGTGCCCACGTCAGCCTACAAGACGCCACCCGCTTTCTAGGGGCAGAGGTACGTCCATTCCGGCATCGGGACCCCAACTCCCTAGAAAAAGTCTACCGAGAGCGGCCGTCAGGCGCTCGGGTCATTGTCCTCACCGATGGGATGTTTCCCCTGGAAGGCACGGTTCCACCCTTGCAGGAATACCGCCGTCGATTGGGCGCTGATGTCTGGTGGTGGCTGGACGATTGCCATGCCGTTGGAACCTTGGGACCGAAAGGACTCGGGAGCTTGGAGAACGTCGGTTGGTCCCGCCATCAGGTCCTCCAAGTCATTACCCTTAGCAAAGCATTGGGTTCCTTTGGTGGAGCACTTCTGGCCGATGGAGCGACGGTGGAACAAATCTGGGACCGAAGTGACTGCTTTGTTGGTGGCACCCCGCCGCCCTTGCCGATGGTCGCTGCCGCCCGGGCCAGCCTTCGTCTCTTGAAACGCGATTCCGATCGGATCAGGCGACTGCAAACATCGGTTCAATGGGTCAAGCAGCAACTCGTTAATGCCCGGTTGATTCCCGAGGCTTCTCCCGGCCCGATGTTTTTGATCAGCCCGAACAGCGAGGCGGCGACGAAACGGTTGCGCCGCCGATTATTGGCGGCAAGCATTTACCCGTCCCTTATCCACTATCCGGGCGCGCCCGAAGGTGGGGCCTATCGATTTGCCCTATCAAGCGAACACTCCGAGGAGGAGATCGGGCGATTGCTGGCAGCGATAATTGGAGTAGCAAGCAACGTAAAGGGTAGGGGACCGGGCAGCGGTGGGAGGATGGGATGAGTCCGAAACGCGGGGTGGTCCGCCAGGTCTTGGACTGCCCCAGCCCTCTGGCGCTTTGGAAAAGGCCGAGTAATGGACAAAGAGCTCCGGTTTGCTTGGGCCTCTTAAGCAGCAATTGCGTTGGTGGGTAAGGATGAACTCCCAGCGGCAAGTCCACCATTGCTAAGGCGTTGTTCTTGATGTTTCCTAAGAACTGATGGAAGCACGCGAGGCCTATGTCGCCCTAAATCTGATTGAAAACGTCGGTCCTGCGCGTTTGCGGCAACTGGAAGAATCGTTTGGGGACCCTGTGGCCATCCTCCGGGCCAGCCGGGAACGTTTGATGCAGGTGCCACAAATTGGGCCGGAGACAGCCGAATCCATCGTCCGTTGGGAGTCGACCATCGATCTGGCCGGTGAATTCCGGAATGTAGAATCCTGCGGTGCGCGGGTGATCACCCGCCTGGACCCGGAGTACCCGACCTCCCTCAAGGAAATCTATGACCCCCCAATCGTCCTCTACATCAAAGGTTCCTTGCTGAGTCAGGACAATCGAGGGGTTGCCATTGTCGGTTCCCGACAAACCACCACCTACGGAATGGAAGTCGCCCGAAAGCTTGGGTATCAGTTGGCTTATGCGGGCGTGACAGTCGTCAGCGGCGGGGCGCGTGGAATCGACACCGGAGCCCACCTCGGTGCCATCGCAGCCAAAGGCCGTTCGATTGCTGTGCTGGGAACCGGCATTAACCTCGTCTTTCCTCCCGAGAACCGCGAGTTGTTTGAGCGCCTGACCGAACATGGAGCCATCCTGACCCAATTCCCCTTCAATCGATCCGCCGACAAACAAAGCTTCCCCATTCGGAATCGCATTGTTGCCGGGATGACCCTCGGCACTGTCGTGGTGGAGGCCAACCTGACCAGCGGAGCCTTGATCACTGCTAATTTTGCCACCGACTACGGACGACAGGTGTTTGCCGTGCCCGGCAGGATTGACAATCCCCGCAGTCGGGGATGCCATGATTTGCTCAAGAAAGGGGCCAAACTCTGCGAAGGGGTGGATGATATCCTGTCGGAATTCGAGTACCTATTTCCCCCTGCGCCTGTCTTGCCCGCCACGGCCCAAGGGTTGTCATCTGCGGCATTGACCGACAACGAACGAGTCGTATTGGAAGCGCTGACCGAAGGCGAAGAACAGAGCCCTGACCAAGTCATCCATGCCACCAAACTGTCTCCAAGTGCGGTGTCCGTAGCCCTGCTAAGTCTGGAACTGAAACGCCGGGTCCAACAACTTCCCGGCAAATTGTTCGTTCGCCGAACCAACTCTTCAATTCCGTAGAGGTTTAGCGTATAGAGTAGAAGCGGCGTCCCGCCGCTTTTCCCCCCAACTACCCCAACTCCGTGCTGCCATCCGAATGCACCGCTGGAGGAAATAACTGGAGCAGGACATTTGCCACCAGGATCAGCCCTCCACCCCAAACCAAATTCCAAGTCACCACCTCATTCGCGTATTCCAACCCAAAAGTCCGGGACATCCAACCCGGCAGGAACAAAGATACCACACTGGTGAACACCGGTTCGGTGCAATAAATCAAGCCCGCCTCTGCGGCACTCAACCTCGGTTGCCAACGATTCATCAACAGAAAATTGGTGATCGTGCAAATGACAATCAGGAAGGCCATTATCACCAGAGTGGGGGGTGATCCGTACGCCATCCACAAGGCCGATAAGGAGGGGGCCGTGGCGGCTGCGACTGGTAGGCAAATAACCGCCATGGTCACGAACATGACCCAGGTGAACTTCAGTACATGAGTGCCTCGGAATTGTGGTCGTTCCAGCCACAAGATTTGACCGGCGAACGAGACTGATCCCAGCAGGTTTTCCGTCTCTCCCCTGCCCAAGTGAAAACCGTGCTCTCGAAAATCGTTGAATACCCCCGCCAGCATGGCCGTGCCGATCAACACCACGAGACATCCGACCCATACGACTGGAACCGGCCATCGCCGACTTCGGACGGCGACAATCAACGGAATCCAAAGACAGTATCCTTGGGTCAGAAATGCCGCCGTCGAAGCCTGAGTGTAATTGGCACCGTCCATTTGAAGCACCAATCCAAGTCCGGCAAAGCACCCGATTCCCACGCCCTGCTGGATTTCCCGGATGCCAGGCCAGGCACCACCCGACCGAATGACCGGTGAAAGGGCCATCGCTGAAACCAGGAAGCGGAGGCCAACACAGAGGGAAGCCAGAAAAAAGCTGGAACCAGCCGAAACATTTTGCTGACCCAACGTGGTCAGCGCCTTCATTCCGGGAAAACTAAAAGCCCATCCTGCGCAACAGAAGGTAAGAACTAGACCGGCGAGCAGCCGTTGGCGGGAAGATTTGGGCATAAAAAAACTGCCGCCACAAATGGCGGCAGTCACCACAAATAATTTGACTATCCCTTACTGGTGAACGGTCGTGTTATCGCACAGCCACTTGAGGTCGACCAAGGAGTGGTCGGCCTGCTTGGCAGGAACATTCAATTGAATGCCGCCGGTGTAGGTCGCCTTTTGCTTGAGCAGCGGGCTTAGCCAGCGATGAATTTCCGCGTGACCGTCGGAGAAGGAGAATCCACAGGCACCATTGTGTTGACTGGCGGGAAAGTCGATTATGTTTCCTGTTGTGGCGGTGGGGAGCACCATCTGCACGGCAATAGCATCATCGTTAATCGAATCGGGATGCTCATCAACCGTGACAAAGGTTTGGGATGGCTGGACGATATCCGTTGAGGTCTTGTACACACGGTAGGGAGGTGCTGGGAGCCAGCCACCGAAGTCAAACACTTGGCTCATCGAGATGCTCCGAATGCGCGGCGTACCAGCATGTTGAGAACCCGGGAGACGTCCCGTCGCGGATTTGTCCGCAGGACACTTATAAATGTCAAGAGCCTTACCCGTATAGCTATAGAGAGGGCTGTTGGTGATGACATTGATGTTGGTGTTGGCTGTATTCGCAAAGTTCGAGATGTCACCTTGGAGCCAAACCGGGCGCTTCTGGGTCTGGGTGCTGCCGTTGTCCAAAGAGGTCACAAGACCTTCTTTGTTGTCACCAGCATATAGATTCCAGCCGATCATCAGCTGTTTGCTGTTGTTCATGCACAGAATACCCTGCGCCTTGGTTTTGGCCTTGCCCAAGGCTGGCAGCAGCATTCCAGCCAAAATGGCGATGATAGCGATCACCACCAGGAGTTCGATCAGGGTGAAGCCACCCAGCGCAGAGCGTCGTTGCCCAGCGAATTTGCGATTGTCGGTCGTTGTCATATCGAGGAGTCGTGAGGAGTGATGACAGTTATGCTACCACCATACAGTGAGTCAAGCTACTTCGCCATAGAGTATCACGCAAGGTCAAGGGCTCTCTTGACAAAGCATTCGGGGAAAACCTCGTGGTACTCAACCGGAATCGGAATTGACTAGCCTCAATCGCTATTCGACACAAGCAGTAAACGCGGGCGCTCCCCGCTTTTCTGGCGATTGAGCTGGTACGGTCAACGCCACGATAGGAAGAAAAGACGGAAAATGCCCCAGGGATGAATCGTTGGGGCTCCCGACCAAAAAGAAGCATCGCGAAATTCCGGGGTCGCAGAATCTTAGTCAGAGGTTCAGTGATGCAGAGCGATGGAACAAATGGGGAGAGTTGCGCGCCATCGTTGAGGAAGGGATCAATGCTGCGATCGATGGTGGTGAGCCCCATCCGCTGCAAAGCATCACGGATTGCAAGCAAGTCCAAGTCATTGGCGGTGGCTCCCTTGCATGGCCTACGATCCCACGGCTCAAGCGCTCGCGTTCGGACCAGAAGGTCCCTGAGCAGTCCGTTTCTAGCCTCGATGGTCGACCGACTGACCCGTACATAGTGCTTCGCCCCTTCCGTGCCTCGTCGGCAGGTGTGCGCGGAGCCAGTCGCTGGCTGGATGAAGACCAGAATTCGGCGTTCAGCATCTTCCGTCTGCTCATTTTCACGCTGGGCAAGCTGGGCCAAATCGACTCGCGGGGTCATGTCACTTCTATTCGAACTTCAACCGATGTTCAGCCGCCCGAGGTCTCAAGGCAATCATCCAAATGACTTCGGGTACATGGCCGCCCCGCTCAACCCGTGTTAGTTCAATGGCTTGATCCGGATGTTTCGGAAGCCGACCTGCCCATGGTCGCCTTGCAGCAGGATCGGTCCCGGTTGGTCTTTGTTGTCATCCAATTCTCCACCCGTGGCATGGTCCACCAACACGCCATCGTGCACCTTCACCCCGTTCAGGATCACGGTGATCTTCTGGCCAACGATTCGGGCCTCTACCGTTTGCCATTGGCCGGGTTTGCGGGCTGCAATTAGGGCACAAGAAGCCACATTATAAATGTCCCCGTTTTTGCCCTTGTCGTGACCGTCACCTGCATCGTCGAAAATCTGAATTTCATAGCGTCCGCGCAGATAAACTCCCGAATTCGACTTGGGCGGAATTTGATACTCGTATCGCAGAACGAAATCCCGATAGGTGGACGTGGTCAGCAGGTCGGTGCCGTGCCCGCCCTTTTCAAAATTGTTGCACAACATCCCGTTTTGGGAACTCCATGTTTTCGGACCGTCATCCGAACGATATTTCCAGCCGGTCAGGCTCTTCCCATCAAAGAGCAGTTTGAACCCCTGCTGCGCCTCGGCGGCACTCAAATGGTTGGCCGTGTCTTGCGGCTTTCCATCACCCGGGGCCAAACCGAGAGCCCACTCGATTCCACCGAGAATATGCTGCTGATACGCAGCGCTCGACCAAACGTCTTCACGGTGTCCCAGAGAGGTGTAAAAGACCTTGCCGGACCCGACTTCCTTGGCCCAGCTCACTGCATTGTCGCTGGGCACCAGCGTTTGAGGATGCTTGTCGAGGGTCAGCAAACCGTGGACTTTGGACCGGTCGAACGACTTGAATTCATAAATCTCGTCGAAAACGGTGTAGATGGGGCCAAGCGATTTCGTTGCTGGATGGGCAGGGTCTTGATTGTAGCAATCGACCTGCACCTGGGCTCCATGGGTCTTAAATTCACCGCCCAGCAATTCAATGAAGGCCGGAAACCCGTGAAAGGTATCGCTACATGAATGCATACCGATAAAGCCGTGACCGTCCTGAATCCATTTAAGGAATCCGTCGCGGTCAGGAATGGCCAAGTCACCCGTGGTATTGGCAAAAATGACCGCATCAATCCCTTTCAAATGGTCCAGCGACAGCTTCTCGCGTACATCGGTGTCATCGTTGCCATTGGGGCCTCCTCGAACATAATCCACCACGGTAAATTCGCCCGTTGTTTCACCCAGGGTGGTAATCACATTTTCGGCAGTGGCGATAGAGCTATGGCGAAAGCCTTTGGTTGCCGTTACGACGATGACTTTTTTGGGGGCGGCTTCGACGGCCATCCAGCCGGTCAGCGCCAAGGCGATGGTCAGGTGCGACAGTTTCATGAAGTTGGAGTAGTGAATGGACAGTGAATTGGAATTGGAATTGAACCCTGGAATTGTCCCTTAGGGACGGCGATAACGGGAACGGCATTCATTTGGCAGCTTGTCCCCCATCAGAGCAAGCCGCGAATGCGCTCCTTCCTGCCTTACCTCACTCTGGCACCATGTCCTAAATCCCCCACCCAAACGGATCGTCGGAATCGATCCACAATCGGTTCTCTCCCGTCAGATAAGCTCTTCCGGTAACCGTGGGTTCGATGATTCCCTTCGCTTCGTCCAGCCACCGATAATGACCGGTAAACCGACTTCCCAGGATGCTTTCCTGAATCCACCGCACCCCGGGCTCCAGTTTTCCATTCGCTGCCAAACAGGCCAGTTTGGCACTTGTGCCTGTCCCGCACGGCGAACGATCGTAGGCTTTTCCCGGGCAAAGGACGAAATTTCGCGAATTCCCGCCTGGGTCCTTCGGCGCACCAAACAGCTCGATATGGTCGACCAATGGAAACCCCTGCTGATTGATCGCGCGCCGGATTTCCCAGCTTCGTTCGGTCAATACCTCCACCCGGT
Source organism: uncultured Verrucomicrobiota bacterium (assembly GCA_903835555.1). Taxonomy (GTDB): domain Bacteria; phylum Verrucomicrobiota; class Verrucomicrobiia; order Limisphaerales; family UBA9464; genus CAILNN01. The sequence goes on along the minus strand of CAILNN010000018.1, from coordinate 18,484 downwards.
CGAGCGCAAGCGCCTCTCCATGGTCGGCCACTAAAAAAAACCAATTGCCTGCCCACGCGACATCTCCGGTGTACACCGAACCATCGGCGCAGCAAGCCGTGACCCCGGTCGCCGCACGAAAGCTGGGTACGTTGATCACGGAAACCGATCCGTCGGGATGCAGCTCAGCCGATACCGTGCCTACGGGAGTCTCCAACCGATGAACCCCCGGTTGAATCCGCCCCAAATGAGCCAGGGTCGTCATCACTCCGATGGTGCCGTGCCCGCACATTCCCAGATAACCGACGTTATTGAAAAAAATGACTCCTGCCATTGCATCCAGTGATTCGGCGGGAAGCACGATCGCCCCCACCAATACATCCGAACCGCGAGGCTCACGAGTCACTGCGCGACGAAAACCATCGTGTTCTTGTTTGAAGCGAGAAAGGCGTTCACCCATCGAGCCGGTCCCCAAGTCGGGCATCCCGTCGATAATCACCCGTGTCGGTTCGCCCCCTGTATGGGAGTCGATGGCCGTGGCCAAAGTCCTCAGTTTCACGCGGTCGAAAAAGTCGGTTCTTAAGACTAGCTATTGGACGGAGAGGATGGACTCTTGGCGCGGCGCGGCTTCGTCGTCGTCGGAGCGTCCGTGGTGGCAGCGGATTGGGCTGCGAGTGGTCGCAGCGTCGGTCGATTGGCGATTCCCTCTTTGATAATCGCCAATACCTTCCGGCGCTCTTCCCCGCTTAGAACCAAGCGCGGGGCCCGAACCCACTCACTTCCCAGTCCCACCTCCTGGACCGCCAGCTTGATGTACTGAACAAATTTGGGATGCACATCCAAATGCAGAAGCGGACTGAACCATCGGTACATTTCGCGCGCTTCATCCCATGCTCCTCGCCGGGTCAGTTCCCAAAAATATTGGTTCTCCGCGGGGAACGCTATTCCCAAGCCTGCTACCCATCCGTCGATTCCGAGCACCGCACTTTCCAACACCAAATCATCCACCCCGGTAAACCAAGCAAACCGATTCCCTAGCAGATTATGTAGGTCGGTGATGCGCCGGGGATTGCCGCTGCTTTCCTTGACCGCGATGAAATTGGGGACTTCCGCCAGTTCGGCCAATAGTTCCGGGGAGAGGTCGTTTCCATAGCTGATGGGATTGTTGTAGATCATGATCGGCATGCTTGTTGCCTTGGCCGCTCCGCGAAAATGAGCGACGACCTCCCGTGGGTCAGGCGAGCGATAACTCATGGGCGGCATTAGCATAAAACCGTCTGCTCCCATCCGCTCGCCGTCCTTCATGTACCGTCCGGCCTCCAGGGTACTGCTCTCCGCCACTCCGCTAAGCACCGGCACGCGCCTGTTGACGGCGGAAACCATGGCTCGGAGTAATTCCCTCTTTTCTTCGGCCGTCAGGGCCTGGTTTTCGCCCAATGACCCCAAAAATATGAGCCCGCGGACCCCTGATTCAATCAATACCTCGGCATGCTTCGCCGTTGCATCCAGGTCCATAGACCCGTTGCGCTTCATTTGGGTGGTGATGGCGGGAAAAACGCCGTGCCAATGTGGTCTTAAGGCTGTGGAAGACATGAGTGTGAGTTCGTGATCAATCACCTACATAACATCTTGGCATCAGGTTTCTTTCGGTTTGTCGGATTTTGATGGCGACAGTGTCCATCCTGGCACAGTTGGTAATTCCAACCCGGCAATCGGATAGATTTTTTTCGCCGACCGAAATTTCTGAGGCAATATGGTTCAGTGGGTGCCGTTCATCGTCCTGAGTTTTTGTCCGAGGTCAAGTCGCTCCCGGAATTGTTAACGCCGGCCATGTCTGCATTGGTCGATTTGTTCGATCATTTGCCCGACGTTGCCTTCTTCATCAAAGACGCCGATGGACGCTATCTAGCTGTCAACCAATCCCTGGTCGACCGGGTAGGGCTTCGCCAAAAAGGAGAGTTGCTGGGGAAGCGGGTTCGCGAGATTTTTCCGGGAGCCTTCGCCGATCGATTTGCTTCTCAGGATGCTTGGGTGATGCGTACCGGGCGCGATATTCGAGATCGCTTGGAATTGCATTGGTATCCCCGCAGAAAGGCGGGCTGGTGTTTGACCACCAAGTTTCCAGTCCGTGACGCCGATGGGAAGATCATCGGTCTCGTCGGTACCTCGCGCGATTTACGCGCCCCTGGTGAGGCCGGAAAGATTCCCCCCGGATTGAGCGATGCGCTGGAGTATCTGGAATCCCATTTTGGCGAGCCATTGACTCCGTCCGATTTGGCTGCCCGCGCTCGACTCTCCCCTGTGCGTTTTGCCCGGCTGATCAAGCGAATCTTCCGACTCACTCCCAGTCATCTCATCACCCAAACGCGCCTTTCTGCCGCCTCCCGATTACTCCGCGAATCAGACCGTCCCGTGGCCGAAATCGCCTTGGAGTGCGGCTTCTATGATCACAGCGCCTTTACCCGGGCTTTTCGATCCGCCATGGGAGCCACTCCGACTGAGTTTCGGCGAGGAACCTCCACGGGTTCCGTCAACTTGAAGATGCCGCTGGGATACTCTTGACCCGACAGCGCAAACGCATTTTACCATTGCCAACGCCATATGGGGTTGAGGAACAAAGCCCAGGGTTGGCCCGCTCTGGGGCGTACCCTGGGTATCGGTTTAATGTAGAGTCAACCCCAACGAGGTTGTGCTGAGCCGTCGCTTGCACATGTCTTGCATCGATGTCCGAATCGATGTCCGAATCGGATTGTATTCGGAAATGCGATCTAGGACCAATTCCATCTCAAATCCGGAATAAACCTAATAGGCCGCTTGCGCACCCTTCGTTTGCCGCTTCTGCATCCAGGGCATCATCGCGCGGAGCTTGGCCCCCGTCTTTTCGATCGGATGGTTCTCACCTTCCTTGAGCAGGGCGTTGTAATTAGGGTAACCACTTTGGTATTCCTTCACCCATTGCTTGGCAAATTTGCCCGACTGAATGTCCGTCAGCGCCGCCTTCATTCGTTTCTTGACCGACGCATCAATGATCTTCGGGCCCACCGAGACGTCACCCCATTTCGCGGTCTCCGAAATCGAAAAGCGCATGCCGCTAATGCCGGCCTCGTTCATCAAGTCGACGATGAGCTTGAGCTCGTGGAGACACTCGAAATAGGCCATCTCGGGCGAGTAACCGGCTTCCACCAAGACTTCAAACCCGGCTTGAACGAGGGCGCTCGCGCCACCGCACAGCACGGTCTGCTCCCCAAATAGGTCGGTCTCAGTCTCTTCCTTAAACGTGGTTTCCAGGACGCCAGCCCGGGTTCCACCGATTCCCTTCGCCCAAGCCAGCGCAACCTTCTTGGCCTTCTTGCTCGGGTTTTGGTAAACCGCGATCAGGCTGGGAACTCCCTTGCCCTCGGTATACATCCGGCGAACGATGTGGCCTGGCCCCTTTGGAGCCACCAGGATGACATCGACTTCCTTCGGCGGAACAATGGTTTGGAAATGAATCGAAAAACCATGGCTGAAAATCAGGGTCTTCCCCTTCTTCAGATTCGGAGCGATGTCCTTTTCATAGGCCGCCGGTTGTTTGGTATCCGGTAACGCAACCAGAATGATGTCCGCCTTTTGGACGGCTTCAGCAGTCGAATAAACCTCGAACCCTTTTTCTTGTGCCACCGGAATTGACTTCGAACCTTCATAGAGCCCGATGATTACATGAGCACCGCTTTCTTTAAGATTGAGCGCGTGCGCATGGCCCTGTGAGCCAAAGCCAAGAACGGCGAGAGTTTTGCCTTCGAACACGCCGAGGTCGGCGTCCTTATCGGTATAGATTTTAGCCATAAACAGAAAACTGCGGAGAAAATTGCGGCGAAGTTAAGTGTCGCGGATGGGTATGATGGAGTCGATGGACTAGTCGCGGGGCAGGGCCACCTGGCCAGTACGGGTGAGATCGATGATCCCGAAATCCTTCATCAGTAAAAGAAATTTTTCGATCTTCGATTCGTTGCCGGTCAGTTCAATCGTCACTGACCGGGGCTGGACGTCCACAATCTTGCCTCGGAAAAGCTCCGCCAGTTGGGCCACTTCCGCCCGGGTGTCGGACGATGCCTGCACCTTGAGCAAAACCAGTTCGCGATCAATGAACTCCCCATGGCGGTAGTTGGTGACCTTGACCACGTCGATGAGCTTCGCCAGTTGCTTGCAAATTTGCTCAACCGTAGGGTCGTCCCCCCGGGTCACAATGGTCATCCGCGACTGGCTTGGGTCGTAAGTCGGCGCAACATTGAGCGAATCAATGTTATAGCCGCGTCCACTAAACAGGCCGGTGACCCGTGTCAGGACGCCAAATTTGTTTTCAACAAGTACGGAGATGGTGTGGCGCATGGTGTGTGTTGCTCTGTGGGGCGATAGGTACTTCCTTCCTGCAAACGGTGGCCGCCCTATCGCCCAGTCCTGCCCCCGAAAAACGGCCCCCCGAAAATCAAAAACCCGCATCCTACGAGGGGTGCGGGCGACTCGGAAGCCGGTCAAAAGCCGTCTGCCGTGTCAGCCCCCGAGGAGCCGTACTACGTTGCCAGTCAGCTTTCGCGCCGAATTCATTTCGGCTCACCCTAGCGAGACGGAATGGGATGGGTCAACTGGAATCTGTGACGACTCCTAATTCGACCATTAACCCTAGAATACCCCATTGTTTTTTGAATCCCAACTCGATTGCGTTCGTATTGTAGAAGGTACCTCGCCGGATAGAGTCGTGAATGAATGTCGCTGGACGCCATTCATCGTATCTGGCGATACTGCCCGTCCAATCACCATGTTCATTTTTCCTCGAACCCGAATTTGGCGATCCGGCCCCTTGCTGGCCGGCGTCATCGTCCTGGCCGCCCAAGCCCAGAACGTCAACGAAAGTCTGCTCCAAAAAGACTTTCCGTTCCAAGGAGCCTGTATCAACGCCAAGTTTCCCGCCGGAAACACCGCCATGAAGGGCCTCGCCATCCGTGTCGGTAATGACGCATCCGTCCTTTTCGATACCGATCTCTGTCGTCTGGCAGCCGGATGGACGGGCGGGTATATCAGCACCCACGGCGTCGTCTATGACGGTTCCCACGGTAACCATCCCGGCTTGGTTGGCGACCAGAAGTTTGGTACCGCCGCCGTTCCTGGAATCGCCGGGGCCGATAACCAATTCGTGGATAATCGCCCCGAACCCTTCGGACCCATGGACAAGAAGATCGCTCACTGGAACGGTCTCTATGTCAACGGAGCGGACGTACTCTTGACCTATACCGTCGCAGGCGGCACCAAGGTCAGCGAACAACCCGGCAGTGTGGCCGCCGATGGACAGGTCGCCTTCACCCGTACCTTTAAGCTCGAGCCTCCCAAGTCCGGGAAGACTTCCGAAACCTTCTCTATACTCATCGCAGACATCCCGGAAGGAACGCCGACCGTGACCGGTTCGACCGTGAGTTCCGCCGCTGCGACCAATGTGACCAAAATCCAGGCCGTCGGACTTCCCTCCAGCGCTTCTTTCAAGGTCACCGGCCAACGTGTTGCCTTGCAAGTCGCCAAAGGAACCCCGGCCACGGTCTTTAAGGTGGTTGTTTGGACCGGTCCAGAGGCGGCTTCTGCCCAGTTCGCCAAGCTCGCAGGGGGCGCTCCCACCTTGAAGGACTTTTCCAAGGGCGGAACCCCCCGTTGGCCGGAAGTCGTCAAGCGGGCCGGCACTCTCAATACCAGCTCCGCCTTTGACGGTGCCTACGTTACCGATTCGTTTGGAACGCCTGAAAGCAATCCTTGGAAACGCCGCGTCCGTTTCGGTGGCTTCGACTTCTTTAAGGACGGCAAGCGCGCTGCTTTCTGTACCCACGAAGGCGATATCTGGATTCTGAGCGGTATCGATGACTCCCTCCAGAATTTGGAATGGCGTCGGTTTGCTTCCGGCGGGTACGAAACCCTCGGTCTCGTGATCGTCGACGATGTCATTTACACCAGCGGACGCGACCAGATTACCCGCTACACCGATATCAACGGCGACGGAGAAGCGGATTACTACGAGAACTTCAACAACGACATCTATTCCACGGAGGGATTCCACGAGTTCGTGTTCGATCTGCAACGCGATGCCGCTGGCAACTTCTACTTTGCCAAAGCGAATCCGGTCAATGGTGGTGGTCGTGGTTTCGGTGACCAAAAGGCGTCTCAAGGCAATGGAACGGTTTGTTCCCATTCCGGTTGCCTCTTCAAGCTCAGTCCCGACGGCAAGAAGCTCGAAATCGTTGCCCGCGGTTTGCGCGCTCCCAATGGTATCGGTGTTCGTGCCGATGGTCAGTTGACCACCAGCGATAATGAAGGCACTTGGGTACCCTCAACCCCCATCAACTGGATTCAAGGCACAAACCAGTTCTGCGGCGTGGTCAATAAGTTGACCCCGAAAGAATTGGCGGATCATTGGGCTCCACCGCTGGCTTGGGTGGCTCATGCCGATTGGGATAACTCCGGTGGCGGTCAAATCTGGGTCACCAGCGACAAATGGGGACCGTTCAAAGGTGAAATGCTGCACGAATCCTACGGCAAATCGACTCTCTTCCTCGTCATGAAAGACGCCATTTCCAATGGCCGCTACCAAGGCGGAGTCGTCAAGTTTCCCCTCAAGTTCAGCTCTTCTGTCATGCGCTGCCGCTTCAGCCCCACCGATGGTCAATTATATGTGGCTGGCTTGAGCGAGTGGCAAAGCAATGCTGCCAAGACCACCGGTTTTGACCGCGTTCGTTATACCGGGAAACCGGTCAATACCATTCGCGGCATCCATGCCGTGACCAGCGGTGTCCAATTGACCTTCACCGCTCCTCTGGACCCAGTCTCCGTCTCCGACCTGCAAAACTGGAGCGGCAAGCGCTGGAACTACGACCGCGCCGAGCACTACGGTTCTCCCGAGTTCAACGTCAAAGACCCCTCCAAACAAGGGCGTGAACCCCTCGAAATCACCGGAGCAAAGCTCTCAGCAGACGGCCTGACCGTGACCCTCAGCATCACGGACTTCAAACCGGTCATGCAGGAATCCCTCAAGTGGGACCTGAAGGCCAAGAACGGTGCATCCGTGGCTCAGGAAATTCAACACACCGTCCACGAGGTCGCGAACTTGAACTAATCGGACTTTCCACTCGCATGGACGGCGGGACTTCGAGTTCCGCCGTCCTTTTTTGTTTCTACGGGCTCTCCAAGAAACTGGTGGCCCGGTGATGGCGCACCGGCATCGCGGGCAAGACCGCGCAGATGTCGCCCAGGCATTGACGCCGACTCGCTACTGCCCGGTATGCAAGCTCCGCCAAGTGTGACAGACCGGGCAATTCCGCCAGAACGCCAAAGGGTGCCATCCACCAAACCGAACGAGCCAACTTGCGGCAAGCCCGGGAACCGCCCGTGTGACTCCCGTCGGGCAGGAGCAATTTGAACTCATCGGGCGTCTGACCAGGCTCGATTCCCAACCGTTTGGCTACCCAGTGGGTGCGTAGTGGGATGAATTGGAAACCGCGATTGCGGAAGAGGGGACCCCAAGTAGCGACGGCACGTCGACAGAACGGGCAGGTATCATCGAAAGCAATCCAGCCGCGGGTATTTAAATTGTCAGTCGTGTCTGTATTCACAGAAATAGATAGTTAAAATGTTTAGGCCCGAAGCCCCAGAATCTTCAGTGCTTTATCGCCCATTTGGGCCACTTTTCCCAAAGTTTCCTGGGGTAGGGCATGGGCTTGGTCATACCATCCAGACATCGTTTCAAAGAAATTCTGGAGTTCACGAAGTCGTTTTTCGGTGTAGCCCCCGTTTCCCGATCTTTCGGCTTCTTGTGTGCACTCCCGCAACAACGCCAGCGTCGGGTCCATTTCCCGCTTCTTGCGCTCATGCAGGACGATTCGAAACATGTCCCACACGTTCTTGAGCGATTCAAAGTGGTCGCGACGATCGCCCGGCAGGTGGACCATCTTTACCACGCCCCAATTCTGCAATTCACGCAGGCTATTGCTGACGTTCGAGCGCGCCACGCCCAACGTCTCTTGTATCTGCTCAGCATGCAGTGGCTTGGGCGACAGCATGAGGAGCGCATGAATCTGCGCCTCGGTCCGGTTAATTCCCCAGCGAGTTCCCATTTCACCCCAATGCAGAACAAATTTTTGTTCGACTGGAGTTAACTGAGCCAATGGCGCGGGAGGATTCATGATGGCAACTGGAAGGGGCGGGGAATCAAGAGCGCTGCATTAAGCATCCGTTCTTCCGTTAATTTCTGTTCTTACAGAAACATATCGGTGGGCTATCGTCAAGTTTGTCTGCCCTGAAAACCGATATGCCAGATATAGGTCCTATAGGTCCTATCTCTCCCTACCTCACCAAATGACCTATCGCATCCAATCCCCCATAGTTGATCGATACCATCGCTCGTTCCTGAACCTTCGGTTTAGCCCGGTAGGCCACACTCAGTCCGGCACCTGCCATCATTTCCAAGTCATTGGCCCCATCTCCCACGACGATTGCTGCCGAACGGTCACAGCCCAATCCCGCACAGACTTCCGTCACTTTTCGTGCTTTGGCATGTGCATCGACAATGTCGCCAAGAACTTCACCGGTCAGTTTCCCACCGACAATCTCCAGGTGATTTGCTAGGTGGTGATCAAGTCCCAGTCGTTGTTGCAGACGGTGGGTAAAGTAGGTGAAGCCCCCAGAAACGAGTACGGTCTTAAGTCCTGCTTGTTTTGCAAGAGCCAGAAGTTCCTCGGCCCCGGGGGACAACCTTAGCCGCTCCTCGTACACCGTAGCCAACGCTGACTCGTCGAGTCCCGCCAATAGGCGAACCCGGGCGCGAAGTGCTTGAGGAAAATCCAGATCACCCCGCATCGCGGACGCGGTAATCGCCGCAACCTGGGCTCCAATACCCGCCAAGTCTGCGAGCTGATCGATGCACTCGATGGTGATGAGCGTCGAGTCCATGTCCATCGCTAGAACCCGAAAATCCGACCAACGCGGCGCAATGGGGAGGACCGCCCAATCCAATTGATATTTCCGGGCCAAGTGCGGCACATCCTCCAAACCAGTCGTCTCACTGAGTCGCAACACCGTCTTGCCAATCCAAGATACGCTCTTGGGCTGAGCGACACGGATGATTTCGTTCGCGATTCCTTCCAAACCCAATCCTTGAACAACAATGTCGGCCATTCCGTTCATTTTGTCGGGATACCAGTGCCGACGCAACCGCACGATTTGGGGTTTCCCATCGCTCGTATTCGGGGCATGCTGGCTCAAATGTCGGAGTTGTCCCGGGTTGTCGTATTGGGCGTCGGTTCATTAGGCAAGGAGCATGCACGGATTTATGCAGATTTGGCCCGTACAGGTCAGATTCACTTTGCCGGGGTGTATGATGTCAACGCCGAAGGTGCCCGCCAGCATGCGGCGCGTCTGAGCGTAACCCCGTTTGGTGACCTGGCGTCTGCGCTCGCCGCTGCCGACGCGGTCAGCGTGGTCACGCCGACTTCCACCCACTTCGAAATCACCCGCCAAGCCTTGGTTGCTGGTAAACATGTATTGGTGGAGAAGCCGATGACTGCCTCGGTTGCCGAAGCAGCGGAGTTGGTGGAAATCGCCAGTCAACGGTCCTTGGTTTTGCAAGTAGGACATGTCGAGCGTTTCAACCCCGTTTTTCGCTATCTCGAAGAGGCGGCCCACCAGCCCCGATTTATTGAGTGCCACCGCCTGTCGCCCTACCCCGCGCGCAGCACCGATATCGGAGTGGTTTTGGACCTGATGATCCATGATTTGGACATCGTCCTTGCCTTTGTAAAGGCCCCGCTAGAGAGCATCGACGCCGTCGGTATTGCGGTGCTCAGTAAAAATGAGGATATCGCCAATGCTCGGCTCCGATTCGCCAATGGGTGCGTCGCCAATCTCACCGCGAGCCGGATTAGCCCGGAACGAATGAGGAAAATTCGGGTCTTCAGTGGCGGCGATAAGCCGGCTTATGTTTCGCTCGACTATCGGGCGCAGGAAGGGTTCATCTATCGATTAGCTCGGGAAGATGAACCCGAGAGTCCTCTTTGGCGGAAACTACTGGCATCCAAGGAAGGTACGGTCATCAGCGAATTCGCCGGACGCCGCATCGTCCGCGAGCCGGTTCCTCTGGCAAAGGAAGAACCGCTGAAACTGGAGCTGGCCCACTTCGTTGAATGCATTCGGCAACACCGAGACCCTCGCGTGAGCGGACTACAAGCCAAAGCCGCTTTGGAAGTCGCCTTTGAGATCATCCGCCAGATTTCCCAACCGTGACCCTATAGCTCTGGTGCTGCTCCAGCTGCCCGCGAAGTTTGCGCTTCTGTCCAGCGAACCGCCTGGCGGACCAAAGCGGCTCCATCTTTTAGGCCGAGCTTGGTCTTGATGTTGGCGCGATGCGCATCAACGGTCTTTGGGCTTAGATTCAATCGCTCTGCGATGTCCCGGGTGCTGAGGCCCTCGCCCAACATCCGGAAGATTTCAAATTCCCGGTCGCTCAGCCGGTCTAGAAGCAATTCTCGTCCAGGCGTATTTTTTCGACCGAGATTCCCCAGTAGCTCCGACGATACCTGCTCACTCACCCAGACCCGTCCCTCCAAGGCAGCGTGCATGGCAGCCAACAGCTTTTCCCCTCCCGCCTCTTTCATCACATAACCGCGGGCACCGGCCCTGAGTGTCCGTTCGGCGTAGAGCATTTCGTCATACATCGAGACCACCAGAACCGGCAGGGTAGGAGAAACCGCCTGGAAATCCTTGAGTACTTCGAGCCCGCTTCGATCGGGCAGACCCAAATCCAGAATAACCAAGTCAGGTTTGAGCCGCTCCAAAAGTCCAAAGGCTTCCGAGGCCTTGCCAACTTCGCCGCACACCTCCATGTCGGACGTCGTTTTCAGCAATTCCTTGATGCCACTCCGCATCAGCGGGTGGTCGTCGATTAACAGCACGCGCAGCCGTTTTCCTTCGGGTTGACCTGCCATTTGTGCCCCGTTCTCTTTCATGCAGTCGTAAAATTCCGACAACCAAGCGTTTTGTGAGTGCCCAAACACCGAGTTCCCTTCGGCGAATGGCTGTCGCTTGGAATGTGCTACGATTTCTTTTCCGCGTCGAGCATCTGTTCGTGCGGAAAACTGCTCAAGGACGACACCACACTGGAATTCACAGGAAAACAAGCCGTTTTTGCCTTAAAGACCGATTGTTTCCCCGCATATCATCCAAGGAATCCATCCTGGGAATTTCATGTTGCCCCTCAAACTCAGCAACCCAACTGCAATGCGAGTGGATATTGTCTTGCCACCGGTGAATGCTAAACTTCCTCCTCAGGATTTTGACTACCAGATTATCCGCGGTTCTGCGACCACGAACCTTCGGTTTCCCCTTCCGACGGTATGCCTGACGGATTGACTAAATATTGATGGACCCACCCCGGCTATTGATTACCGGACTGCGTTCCTTGGCCGATGATTGCAGTAGCGGAACCGATCGTTGGTGACGCCAGTTTATGAATGACATTCTTCTGCTTGCGGTCCTCATCGCCTTCTTCCTTCTCTGCGCTTTCTACGTCCGCGCGTGCGACCAACTCTGATCCCTCCATGGAAACTCTCATTGTCGGGCTACTGACGGTTCTCCTGTTCGGATATCTCCTCTTCGCAATGCTCTATCCGGAGAAATTCTAACGCATATCATGAAAACATTTGATGCCGTTCAACTCGCGCTGTTTGTCGGAGTTCTCACCCTACTGACCAAACCGATCGGCCTTTTCCTCCTGCGAGTTCTTGACCCACGCGGGAAGACCTGGCTCGGCCCCGTCGTTGGACCCATCGAGCGGTTGACCTATCGAGTCCTCGGGGTCGATCCAACGGCCCAACAGAATTGGAAGGAATACAGCCTGTCGCTGTTGGCCTTTAGCCTGGTAAGTTGCGCCTTCACCTATGCGGTTCTTCGTCTTCAACACTATCTTCCCCTGAATCCCCAGGCGTTCCCTCCAATGACCGAACACCTGGCGTTCAACACCGCAGTTAGCTTCACCACCAATACCAACTGGCAAAGCTATGTCGGGGAGGCAACCTTGTCTTATTTTTCGCAAATGGTCGGATTGACATTGCACAACTTTACCTCGGCTGCCGTCGGAATTGCTATCGCCGCTGCTCTGGTTCGTGGTTTGACCGCTCATTCTATTCAGACGCTGGGAAATTTCTGGGTCGATCTGATTCGAATCAATTATTACCTGCTGGTTCCGATATCGGTGGTTTATGCACTCTTCCTGGTCTCCCAGGGCGTCGTCCAAAACTTTAGCCCTTACACACATGCCAAACTGACGGAACCATTTACCATCCAGATTCCTCTTCTCGACACAAATGGCGTTGCGGTTACGACGAACATCGTTGTGATGGCCCAAACGCCACGTATCGGCACCGATGGCAAGCCCGAACTAAAGGGCGGAAAACCTGCTCTGGAAGATGTTCCCCTTCGAGATGCAAAAGGCGAAATCGTCCACACAAACCTCCCGGTCATGGTGGACCAAAAGATCGAGGAACAAGTAATCGCCCAAGGGCCTGTCGCCTCTCAAGCCGCCATCAAGATGCTCGGCACCAACGGTGGCGGCTTCATGAACGCCAATGCCGCTCATCCATTCGAGAATCCCACCCCATTGAGCAATTTTGTCCAAATGGTCTCGATTTTCGCGATCGCCAGTGGTTTGACCTATTACCTCGGTCGACTGAGCGGTAATCAAGCCCACGGTTGGGCCGTCTGGTCTGCCATGCTGATCCTTTTCCTTATCGGGACCCTCGTCTGCTGGTGGGCCGAAGCTCGTGGAAATCCAATTCACCAAGCCCTGGGAGTCGCTGTTGACGGCGGTAACATGGAAGGCAAGGAAGTGCGGTTTGGTGTTTTCAATTCCGCATTGTTCGCGACCGTCACCACCGACGCTTCCTGCGGAGCGGTCAACTCCATGCACGACTCGTTTACCGCTCTGGGAGGTCTCGTGCCCCTTTTCAATATGCAGCTCGGTGAAGTGGTTTTTGGCGGTGTGGGCGCGGGGCTCTACGGCATGTTGGTCTTCGTTGTCCTGGGTGTCTTTATCGCCGGTCTTATGGTCGGGCGCACTCCGGAATATCTCGGGAAGAAGATTCAAGCCTTCGAGGTCAAAATGGCCATGCTGGCGTTGCTCATCCTCACCCTCTCCACCCTCGGCTTCACCGCCTGGGCATCCGTCAGCTCCTGGGGCTTGGCCGGCTTGAACAACTCGGGGCCGCACGGATTCACGGAAATCTTTTACGCCTACAGCTCTGCCAATGCCAATAACGGGAGCGCCTTTGCAGGCCTCACCGCCAATACGCCGTGGTACAATATCACCCTGGGCATCGCCATGCTGATTGGTCGCTTCTGGATGGTGATACCCATTCTCGCGATGGCGGGATCCCTCGCCCGCAAGCGCATCGCTCCCCCAAGCAATGGAACCTTTCCTGTCACCGGCTTCACCTTCGTGACCTTGTTAATTGGCACCGTCTTATTGGTTGGAGCACTCAATTACCTCCCCGGTCTCGCGCTGGGGCCCGTCGTGGAACACTTCCTAAACGGACAAACCCAACTGTTCTAACTTTACCCCTCTGTTTATGGCACAGTCTGCCCCATCTCTTTTTGATCGCAAGATCGTCCTCTCTGCTCTGGGGAGCAGTTTTGTCAAGCTCGACCCCCGACTCATGATCAAGAACCCGGTGATGTTTGTCACCTTGGTCGGAGCCATTCTGACGACCTTTGCCGTCTTTTCCGCCCAATCGCCCAAGTTTGTCGCCCAGTTGGCGATCTGGCTTTGGTTCACCGTCTTGTTTGCCAACTTTGCCGAGGCGGTCGCTGAAGGGCGCGGAAAGGCCCAAGCCGAAAGCCTCCGTCGCGCTCGCAAGGACACCGTCGCTCGTCGCTTGAATCCCCATGGAGAGGAAAGCATCCCCGCATCTGACCTGACCAAAGGAGATCGAGTTGTCTGCGAGGCGGGGGATGTCATCCCGGCAGATGGGGAGGTGATTGAAGGTATTGCCACCGTCGATGAGGCCGCTATCACCGGTGAATCCGCGCCCGTGATTCGCGAAAGCGGTGGTGATCGGAGTGCGGTCACTGGCGGAACGCGGGTGGTCAGCGACCGAATCGTGGTCCGCATCACCTCTGAAAAGGGGCACACCTTCCTCGACCGAATGATTTCGATGGTCGAAGGCGCTCGGCGGCAGAAGACGCCCAACGAAATCGCGCTGACCATCCTGCTTTCAGCCATGACGCTGATCTTCCTGCTGGTTTGCGTCGCGCTCAAACCCTTTGGTATTTACGCCCACACAGACTTCTCGATTCCCGTGTTGGTCGCGCTCCTCGTGTGCCTGATACCCACCACCATCGGCGGGCTCCTTAGTGCCATCGGCATCAGTGGCATCGACCGCCTGATTCGCCGCAACGTGATGGCGACCAGCGGACGTGCCGTCGAAGCGGCAGGGGATATCGATGTTCTTCTGCTGGATAAGACCGGGACAATCACCTTTGGCAACCGCATGGCCACCGCGTTCCTCCCCGCTCCCGGGGTCGCTGTGGAACGCTTGGCCGACGCTTCCCAGTTGGCCTCCCTTGCCGATGAAACCCCGGAAGGACGGTCGGTGGTGGTCTTGGCTAAAGAGAAGTTCCAAATCCGCGCCCGCGAGCTCCGGGAACCCCACGCAGCCTTCGTCCCATTTACCGCCCAAACCCGGATGAGCGGCGTCGATTTTCCCGCCCGCGATGGACGTCCGGCGCGCATGATCCGGAAGGGGGCCGCAGAAGCCATGCGATTGCACGTCGAGCTCTTGGGAGGACAATTTCCAGCCGCAGTCACCAAGACGGTCGAGGACATATCTCGCCAGGGGGGGACGCCCCTCGTCGTCGCGGAAGGCTCGACAGCTTTGGGCGTCATTCACCTAAAAGATATGGTCAAGGGCGGCATTCGGGAGCGATTTGCTCAACTGCGGACCATGGGCATTCGCACCGTCATGATCACTGGGGATAACCCGCTCACGGCGGCGGCAATCGCCGCCGAAGCGGGGGTCGATGATTTCATGGCCCAAGCCACTCCGGAAGCCAAACTTCAGCGAATTCGGGATGAGCAAGCCGGTGGCCACTTGGTCGCAATGACCGGCGATGGCACCAACGATGCCCCGGCTCTCGCGCAGGCGGACGTCGGCGTGGCCATGAATACCGGAACCCAGGCGGCCCGCGAAGCCGGCAACATGGTCGATCTGGATAGCAACCCGACCAAACTCATTGAAATTGTCGAGATCGGAAAGCAATTGCTTATGACCCGCGGTTCCCTGACCACCTTCAGCATCGCCAATGACGTTGCCAAATACTTCGCCATTATTCCTGCCATGCTGATGACCACGTTTCCGGCCATTTCACCCCTGAACATCATGGGACTGCAAAGTCCTTCCAGCGCCATCCTCAGCGCCGTCATTTTCAATGCCCTGATCATCATCGCCTTGATACCGCTGGCGCTTCGCGGCGTTGCCTACCGGCCCATTGGTGCCTTGGCCATTCTACAGCGGAATCTTCTGATCTATGGCCTTGGCGGCGTCATCATCCCATTCTTGGGAATCAAAGCGATAGATGTGGTGATTTCCGGTTTGAACCTGGTCTAATAATATGAAAGAAATAGTTAAAGAACTTCGAAGTGCTGTCCTGGCCACCGCCGCACTGTCGATCGTCTGTTGTGGACTCTATCCTGCGGTGGTCTATGGACTCGCCCAGACCCTCTTCCCGCGCAAGGCCAATGGCAGTCTGATTTCCGATGCCTCTGGTGCCGTGCGCGGATCCCATTTGCTCGGACAGTCCTTTACCTCTGAACGGTATTTCCACTCGCGCCCATCCTCTGCGGGAAATGGATATGACGCCGCAAATTCCAGCGGGAGCAACCTCGGGCCTACCTCTCAAAAGTTGGCGGATGCCATCGCCCAAAATGTCGCGGATTATCGCGCACAAAATGGACTGTCAACCAATCAACCGGTGCCGGCAGACGCCGTGACCGCCTCCGCCAGTGGTCTCGATCCGCATATTAGCCCGGCCAATGCCTCTCTTCAGCTTGGGCGAGTTGCCCGGGCTCGGGGATTGAAGCCAACACAAGTTGAAGAGTTGGTCGCCAAGTTTACCGAGGGGCCGGATTGGGGCGTGTTGGGTGATCCCGGTGTCAATGTCGTCGAATTGAACCTCGCATTGGACCGCCTTGCCAAGACTCCTTTGATCAAGACTGCTTCTATTCCGTGAAAGATCGATTGAAAACGACACCGAGACACTTTAGGTATGACGACGGAATTTCAATGGAGTATTGGTGCCGCCAAGCAACAGCCGACACCTTGGAAAAAGCTTCTGGTCCCCACTGATTTTTCAGCCGCATCCGAGGCTGCGCTTCGGGTTGCCGTATCCATCGCTCGTCGTGACGAGTCTCGAATGACCCTCCTGCATGTAGTGGACATCAACGGTCAAGCCCCGGATATCGGTTCCGTACGGGGTGTCGAATTCATGGCCCGCAAACGCACCGACGGATTCACAAAATTACGTGACTGCGCCGATTCCATCGCCGCAATTGGCCTGGCCGTTGTCCCAATTGTCTTGGAAGGACTTCCGTGTGAACAGATACTGGCCTGCGCCAAGTCTCACGACCTGGTCGTCCTGGCCCGAACCAAACGCCGCCGCCGCTGGCGTTGGTTTGCCCGTCGGACTTGGCCTGCCGTCGTAGCTGATTGTCCTGCGTCCGTCATGCTGGTTTCCCTCTGAGAGTCAGCTATACTGTCCCTCGGTTCATCATGCACGAGGACGCCATACGCCCTGATCCAGATGCGCTATTGCATGCGATACAGCGACAGGAATCCGCCAGCCAACGCGGACGATTAAAGGTCTTTCTCGGCATGGCGGCCGGTGTCGGAAAGACCTATGCCATGCTTCAAGCCGGGCAAGCAGCATTGACGGATGGCCGCGATGTCGTTATCGGCTATGTGGAGTCCCACGGTAGGGCGGAAACCGATGCCCTGACGGTCGGGTTGCCTCAGATTCCCCGGAAATCGGTGGAACACCGAGGGGTCTCCTGCTCGGAAATGGACATTGAAGCCATCCTGTCCAGAAAGCCGAACCTGGCGCTGGTCGATGAATTGGCCCATACCAACGCTCCCGGGTCCCGGCACCCCAAGCGATGGCAGGATGTCGTTGAGCTTCTGGACGCCGGAATTAACGTCTTCACCACTCTCAACGTCCAGCACGTCGAAAGTCGAACCGAAACGGTACGGCAAATTACCGGCTCGACGATCTACGAGACAGTTCCCGATCGGGTTCTGGATGGGGCCGAGATCGAGCTGATTGATTTGCCTCCCGAGGAACTTCTCGCCCGAATGCAGAGCGGGAAAATCTATAACGAGGAACGGGCTGAGACTGCGCTCTTTAATTTTTTTCGAGAGGGTAATTTATCCGCCCTTCGCGAGATTGCCCTCCGGTATGCTGCTGGTCGCGTTAGCCGCGACGTTCAGGACTACCTGCAAACCATGCGGATCGACGGCCCTTGGAAGACCGGGGACCGACTGCTCGTGGCTGTCAGCTCCAGCCCGACTTCGGCAGCATTGGTCCGCTGGACCCGCCGACTCGCCGATGTCCTGAGCGCCGAATGGCTGGCTGTTCACGTCGTTCCGGCTCGTTCGTCCGGCGCTGGTGATTCCGGCCAGCTCAGCCGGAATCTGGATTTAGTCCGTGAACTCGGCGGTGAGGTTGTCACGACCTCTGACGAAGATTTTGTCGTCGGCATCCTCCGTGTGGCCCGCCAACGAAACGTCTCCCAGATCGTGGCCGGAAAGCCAACCGGTGGCGTTTGGCAGCGATGGATGGGGCGATGGCGGGCGCAACGGCTCGTTTCCCTCAGCGGTGAAATCGATGTCCATTTCGTCCGCTTGGACACTCCCGATAAAGTCGATTCCAAGCATCCCACTGGTTTACCCATTCCGAGCCGCTCAGGTCCACTGGGCGAAGGCTACGGTACCGCCCTTTCCGTCGTCCTGGCGGTGACTGGGGTCAATGCCATCTTGGTACCCTGGATCGGCCATCGGTCGGTTGCCTTGACCTACCTGGCCTCGGTCATGGCATTGGCGCTTGTTCTTCAGCGCGGTCCGATTTTGGTGGCGGCTGCGGTCAGTGCCCTATCCTGGAACTTCTTTTTCCTTCCACCGCTATTTACCTTTTATATCCAGACCGTCGAAGACGGGCTGATGTTTGGGATGTACTTCATTGTAGCAGTCGTCCTCGGCCAATTGGTAACGCGAATCCGCGCTCAGGAGCAGGGGAATGCCACACGCGAGGAAAAGGCCACTGCTTTGTACCTGCTGACCCGCGATCTCGCCGATGCACCCAATGTCGCCGCGGCCGTTTCTTCCCTCATTCGCCATGTCCATTCAGCGTTCCAATGTCCGGTGACCTTTAGTGTCTCGCTTCCCCACGGAGCCGG
>CAILNN010000017.1 GCA_903835555.1 uncultured Verrucomicrobiota bacterium | reverse complement strand
TTTGTCACAGAAAATGGTCGTATCCTTCCCCGGAAGTACACCGGCCTTCCCGCTCATTACCAGCGGCGTCTCTCGGTCGCCATCAAGCGCGCCCGCCAGATGCTGCTCATGAAGTAAAAGACTGCCGCCAGGGCCGCCCGATGTACCCTCGGCGGCCTCCTTTTCGACCTCTGAATGCAAATCATTTGCATTCATTGTTGGCTTCCGTAGCCTCTTCCAATGGTGAATCAAGACCGACTCCTTCATCGAGCTCGACTTGGCTTTCTCCTCCTGTCGCTCCTAGGGGATGCCTTCGTCTTGTTGGCCAACGACGCCCGGATGCTGGTTCTCGTTTCCTTGCCGGCTTATTACAGTTGGACCGCCCAGATTGGAGGCAAGTGGGTGCAGGTTGAACCGCTTCTTCCCGATAACGCCGACCCTCACCACTTTCAGTTTCGCCCGCGGGACTTGCAACGAGTCCGACGCGCCGACTTGATCTTGCTCAATGGTGCGGGCCTAGAAGATTGGCTCAAACCGGCCCTACGACAACAGGCTCCCGATTCCGAAGGCAAGATCGTGGAGATTTCCGCCGGATACCCCCGCGCTCAATGGATTTTTGATGATGCCGAAAGCGAGGGAAACGAGACATCCTCTCACCCTCCGGATCCATCGGGTTTTCCCAATCCCCATTTTTGGCTGGACCCGGTATTTGCCTCGTTCGCTGTCAGCAATATTCTCCAGATTCTCCAACGCGCCGCACCCGCGCACGCTGATTCCTTTGGAACCAACGCCTCAGTTTACCTCGATCGACTTCGTAAGCTCGATGCCGATTTCATCGCCTTCCGAAAGCCCCTAAAGTCTCCGGCGCTCGTCACCGTTCATCCGGCCTTTCCTTACCTCTGTCGACGCTACCAACTTTCCCTGATTGGCGCATTAGAAGTCGTTCCAGGGGTCGAACCGAGCCCCAAGCACCTCTCCCGCCTCATTCGGGAAATCCGAACGCACAGGGTCGGCACGTTGTTTGTCGAACCCCATTCCGGTTCACGACTCGCGGAACAGTTGGCGTCTGACCTGAAGCTGTCCACGGACGAACTCGATACCATGGAAACCGGAGCGTGGTCGGCGAACGCCTATGAGGACGGTATGCGGCGCAATCTGTGTGCACTTTCTCGCAGCCTGCACTGATGCACAAAATCCCCCCACCAGCTCTTACTGTTCGCGACTTGAGGGTGAACTTGGGCGGCCTGCCCGTCCTTCGTGGCGTGACTCTGTCGGTGCCCAAGGGTGAACTGGTGGCATTGATTGGCCCCAATGGCTCCGGTAAGACGACACTCTTGCGAGCCATATTGGGCCTTCAAATGATCGATTCCGGCGAAATTCGAGTTCTCGATCAACCGCTGTCCCCAGCGACGCTCAGCCGGATTGGCTATGTTCCGCAAAAGTTGGAATTGGACCGAAGTTTCGGTCTTAGCGTGCGGGAATTCATGGCACTACGCCTCCCCGCAACCCGCAGGTGGCTGTGGCGGAGTCATCGAAGCATCGATGCGGCATTGCTTCCGGCAGTAGCCGGATTGGGCATTGAAACCCTCCTTGACCGCCCGATTGCCCGCCTGAGCGGCGGCCAGTTGCAGCGCGTTCTGATCGCTTGGAGTCTCCTCCTGAATCCCGAGATTCTGCTCTTGGACGAACCCACCGCTGGGGTGGATACACCCGGCGAGCGATCATTTTATGAGATGATTGAATCCATCCATCGCCAGCGCCGGATGACGATCGTGCTGGTCTCGCACGATCTATCCATGGTCTTTCGCTATGCCCGCTGGGTTTATGCCCTCAATGGCGTCGTCTGCTGTGAGGGGACGCCGGAAAAAATCATTCAGGATGACTCCCTGAAAAAGGCTTACGGGCTTCATTTAACCCCATACCACCATCACCACGAAGGGTTACCTCATGTTCACTGATGCCTTCATGCTCCGGGCTCTGCTTGCCGCCGTTTTTCTCGGGCCGGTCTGCGGCCTCCTCGGAGTTTTTGTCACCGCTCGACGGCTGGCCTTCTTCAGCGATACTGTGGCTCATTCAGCCTTGGCAGGGGTCGCCTTCGGACTGTGGCTGGGTGCCTCGGACCCGACCGTCGCGATGCTGATCGTCAGCTTGGCTGTGGCATTTTTGCTCCTCTGGCTTCGACGTCATACCGAATTACTGACCGATACCCTTCTCGCCTTGCTTCTCAGCACTTCAGTTGCCCTAGGGGTTGTCGTCTTTAGCCAACTCAAGGGCTATCGCGGCGAAATCGAACGCTATTTGTTTGGAGATATTTTGAGCGTTGGGTCCTCGGACTTGATGATCGCCGGTGGGGTATCTGTGGGGATCACATTCTTACTTCTCCACTGGTTCAATTCCTTGACCCTCATCACCGCACACGAAGATTTGGCGCATGTCTCGGGTATCCCGGTTCGATGGATCGACCTCGGCTTTACCCTGGCCTTGACTCTCATCGTGACGCTCGCCATCCGATTGGTAGGCATCATCCTGGTCACCTCTCTGTTGGTGATCCCCGCTGCGACCGCTCGCAATCTTTCCCAAAATCTACGCCAGCAAACCATTTCTGCCTGGCTGGTCGGCCTCGCCTCGGCTGTCGGAGGAACAATGGCCAGCTACGGGCTCAATTTTCCTTGCGGTCCTTCCATCGTCCTGGTGTGCGCGACCTTTTTCTTGATTTCATTGCTCATTCGCAAAATGCATTCAGGCTCCCACGAGTTGGAGGCTCCATGAAGAACTGCTGCGATCATCCACCGCATTCCCGCCGATTGATCCAGACGCCCCTGGTCGAGTTGACCGATCAGCTTCGACGTGGTTCGCGTAAAATTACCGGACCAAGGCAGGCAATCTTGGAGGTTCTGCGCCGTCACCAACATCCGCTGACCAACAGGGAAATCCACTCCAGTCTGGGAAAGGAGGAATGCGACTTGGCTACCGTCTACCGCAATCTCAAGACGTTGGAGGAGATGCGCATGGTCGTCCGTGTCGATTTTGGTGATGGTACCGCCCGCTTTGAATTAGCCGGGGGGGGCTCTGAAGACCACCATCACCACTTGGTTTGCACCGGTTGCGCACGGGTGGTTGAGTTGACCGAATGCCTCCCCGCCCAGCTTGAACAACAAATCGCGGTGCGCTATGGCTTCACCCAGGTGACTCACCGCCTTGAATTCTTTGGGCTCTGCGGACGTTGCCTTCCCGTTCCCCATCCCCGGACTCCCACCCTCCCTTAAGTCCATGCGTCTGGACCAATGGTTGTGGGGCGTTCGCCTCTATAAATCCAGGACGCTGGCGACGGAGGGTATCCGCGGTGGCCACGTAAAGGTCAATGGGGAGACCGCCAAACCAGCGCGAGAACTCCATACCGGAGATTGGGTGGATGTCCAAATCGGACCACTGGCACGAAAGCTTCAAGTCATTGCCGAACCTCCTCGACGGGTTGGAGCCAAGCTGGTTCCGCTATATGCCGCCGATCACACGCCGCCCGGGGCGTTTCTTGCCGCTCGCGCGGCCTTTCAGCCAGGCCCCGGCTTTCGCGAGCGCGGAACGGGACGTCCAACAAAAAGAGACCGCCGCAAGCTGGACAAGCTGTCGCTTTGACAGTTACTACATAGAGATGCCCGTTCCACGGTCCCTCCGCCGGTTGAACTTCTACCGGCTCTTCCCATTATCGGCCTTGCTGGCTTGGTTCATCGGCTTTGCTTCTCTCACACAAGCCCAAGCCCCCGATCAAGCCACCGACGCTCGCGAAAAAGCAGTCAAGGCTGTCAAACTACCCAAGGGATATCGGTACGAAATCCTTGCCATGGGCGATCTGCCCGAACCCGTTTTCCTGAAATTTGGTCCCGATGGACGCCTCTGGTATACCGGGCGCCGTGGAAATATTTGGGCGTACGACTTCGCCACCAAGAAGTCCGACCCGGTCGCTCAACTCAAGGTCTGTTGGGAACCCATTCCGGGCCGCGAATCAAACGAGCGTGGTCTTCACGGAATCGAATTCGATCCCGACTTCAAGAATAACGGCTTCATTTACCTCTATTACTCTCCGGTCTACGACAACGCCTGGTCCAATCGCGTTGCCCGTTTTACCGTCGATAATCCCAAACGGGCCAGCGGCCTAAAAGAGGGGTCGGAAAAAGTTCTCCTGGAATGGATTTCTAGCAAAGGATTCCACCAAGGCGGGGCTTTGGCCTACAACTCTCACGATGGCAAGCTCTACGTCACCGTCGGCGACAACAATGTATCCGGCGATACGGAGAAATTTTACAACGATCCCAAGAATCCACCCCAGGTCCTAAGTGACCTTCGTGGAAAAGTCCTCCGCATTAATTTGGATGGTTCCATCCCCAAAGATAATCCGTTTGTTGGCCGTGCAGACGCCCACCCGGCTGTATTTACCTGGGGTCACCGCAATCCCTATTCAATTAACCTGGACCCATTGAATGGACGCGTTTATGTCGGCGAAGTCGGCTACGATCGCAAAGAGGATTACGAAGAGATCAACTTTATCGAGGCAGGTCATAACTACGGTTGGCCGCGCTGTATCGGACCCAATATCGGTACCTACGGTGGGGACTGCCCCATTCCGGGTGCGACATTGCCCTGGATTTATTGGATTCATGAGGGAGGTGCCAACGCCACGTCCGGCCCGCTCTATCGTCCCACCGGTGGTACCAACGATTTCCCCAAAGACTTTCACGGCGGTATGTTTTACGCCGACTACGTCCGCCGTTGGGTCCGTTTTGCCCACGTGAATTCGGATAACAATACGGTCACCAACACCCAGCCGTTTGCCACCGGTTTCACAGGAGGCATCCTCGCCATGACCGAAGGTCCCGATGGAGCCATTTATATGGCCGAGTACGGCGGTTGGTTTACTCCGTCACCTCAGGACAAAATCTCCCGAATTGTCCCGGTCGCTCTGGAGCCGGGCGCGAAATAATCCTCAATTATTGGCGGTGGAGACTCCCGACAGCGTCTCGGGCGTCTCGTCTAAATAACGGTCGCCCGAAGAAATTATTGGACAGATGGGGCAATTGTAGGAGCGCCCAGCCGGGTTCCATTTTGAATGCGGACTGTATGCGATAGAATCCTCGCGGGCTCTAGACCGCATTTCTCACCCGTGTTCGCGTCTTTCTGCAAAATCGGGAGGAAAAATCCTAATACCGAGCAGAAAAGGTCCTAAGGTTTTGGTTTTTGGAGTCTGAAAGAGGTTTGAAGCCGACAGATACCCGTCTGGCCCGGCAAATTCCGCAGACTGGCCGTGAATCCAAACCCTTCCGGGCGTACGAACCGGCGGTTCCCCACACTTTCCCGGTCACCTCGCTAAAAGGTTCACGGTCGACTCATGTCGGACAGCGAACCTTGAAAACGCGCGGCAGCGTCTTGGACTGCGGTTGTCCTCTACCGCTTTTAGCCTCAGAATCTGAAAAGCCCGCCAGTGAACTCTGGCCGCCGTCCAAATCACGGACGATTCCAAAGCGCCAGAGGATTGGCACACGCCGAGAATTGGCGGGCAAAGCCATTTTGAAAACACGACACTAGAACCTTGGCTCTGGTATTTTCGTATTTGCTCAATCGTAAGAATGGGAAACGAAGAGTAAACTGCCGTTACCCCCGATAAACAATCATCACCCCATAATCGGTGATCAGCTTCTGGGTCCCCATCTCTATATAACTGTAGCTCAATGGGTTGATGCTCACGATATTCTCTTCCCCGATCTTATTCAGCGCATCCGTGACCGCCGTGTCGAAGTAATCGTGTCCAACCTCGCGGCAATCGCTGTGCCGAATGGTTTTCACCCGCAATTTGCGCACGGTATCCTTCGCCGCAGCCTCTAGCGACGGCAACGGACGTTGGATGAGAGCCTGCACGGGTTCCTTCGTGAGTGGTACAGCGAACGTTCGTTCGACCCCTCCCGAAGTTGCCGACGAGGATGGGGCAGGGGTGGGATTGGGCGCTCGGGAAGGTGCCTGCTCGGGAGAAGGTACCGTAATAACGGTACCACAGGTCGGGCAGGCGATTTGTTCACCGGCCGCTCCAGGGTCTACTTCCAGTTCCTGGCGGCAATGATGGCAGCGAAAAACAATGTCCATGGTGGCTCTGCCTCCGATTCAGCGCATCAAGAAACGGCCAAGACGCCAAACAACCAAAACTCCTTGTGAGCCGACTTCGGGGATTGTTTCTATTCAAACAGCTTCGCCAACTTTTGCAAGCGTCCGGTGACTGCCGCTCCTTGCGGATTTCGTCCCTTGACCTCCAAATACAATCGCTTGGCCCCCGCCGGATCACTCCGCGCCAGGATTTGCGCGAAATCTAACTGGATCGCCGCTTTCCGTGGGTCCCGAAGGTACGCTCCATTGGTCTCCAGCCACTCCTTCATGGCGTTGGAACCTCCGGACATGGCCTGCTTCAGCGTGGCCTCCATGGCCGGGGGCAGTGGCGGTAGATCATCATCGGGATTAGTCGCGACCGCCGCAGCGGGCGTCCGCTGATGATCGATCGAATTGACGGTCGATTTTTGGTAAAAATGAACCAGTTGACTGACCAGCCAGATGGTTCCGCCGATAATGAGAATACTGATGAAAACTTTCATTCGCCCTCCACTCGTTGAATGTTTGCTCCCAGAGCCTGAAGCTTTGACTCCATGCGCTCATATCCACGGTCCAAATGGTAAATACGATTGACCATCGTCTCACCCTCCGCCGCTAAGCCAGCGATCACCAATGCGGCTGACGCTCTCAAGTCACTCGCCATAACCGGTGCGCCTGATAATGGTCGACCTCCTTTAATGATTGCGCTCGGCCCTTCAATCGCAATCTCAGCTCCCATCCGCATCAGCTCGGCCACATGCATAAAGCGCGATTCAAAAATTCGCTCCGTCACGACACTCGTTCCATGAGCCTGACAGAGCAACGCGATGAATTGGGCTTGGACATCCGTCGGGAACCCAGCATACGGCAGGGTGGTGATATCGGTCGGCTTGAGGCGACCCGATCGGCTGACCCTCAGGCTGGCACCCTCGCGCTTGAGTTGGACACCCGCTTCCTGCAATTTATCCGAAACAGCTCCAAAATGTTCGGGCTTGGCCCCATGAACCAGCACATCGCCCTTGGTGGCCGCTGCCGCACAGAGGAAGGTGCAGGCTTCAATTCGATCTGGAATCACTTCATGGTCGGTTCCATGCAGCTCCCGGACCCCCGTGATCGTCAATGTTGGGCTGCCAAGTCCCTGTATTTTCGCCCCCATTCCGATGAGGAAATGAGCTACGTCCGTCACTTCGGGTTCGCACGCGGCGCTCTCGATCACGGTCACTCCTTCCGCCAATGCAGCGGCCATCAGGATGTTCGCCGTTCCTAGCACCGTCGGCCCCGCTCGGCCTCCGAGGAAAATCGTGTTCCCTTCCAGCTTCTTCGCCTTTGCC
The DNA here is from genome assembly GCA_903835555.1 of uncultured Verrucomicrobiota bacterium. Lineage (GTDB taxonomy): Bacteria > Verrucomicrobiota > Verrucomicrobiia > Limisphaerales > UBA9464 > CAILNN01. Next base: position 29,494 of record CAILNN010000017.1, on the reverse strand, counting down.
TTCACGTATCCACCTTCGATCTCAATCCGCCCGCCCAGCGCGGCCAATCCCTTGAGATGAAGGTCAATCGGACGGGTGCCAATAATACAGCCGCCAGGCAGGGAAACGGTCGCTTCTTTCAGTCGCGCCAATAGCGGTCCCAAGATGCAGATACTGCCCCGCATCTTGCGAATCAGATCATAGTCTCCAAACCCTCTTAACGATGCCGCCCGTATCGTGACCGTTCCATTTTCAAAACGGGTCTCCGCCCCCAGAGATTCCAGGATGCGCAGCATGAACCGGGTGTCGCTCAGGTCCGGAACCCGGCGCAGGGTACAGGTGTCTGCCGTCAGCAGGGCTGCGGCCATCAACGGCAATGCTGCATTTTTTGAGCCACTAATCGTGACTTCGCCTTGAAGTGGGATTCCACCTTTGATGAGAAAGCTGTCCATGAATCGGTTTACCCGTCTGTTTGGTCACGCCCCAAACGGGTGACTAGTCTCGCCGTACGATGAGAACCCGGTCCCGTCCGCTCAAGTCTTTATCGACACTTTCCACGCTCCATCCGATTTGCCCAAATATCTCGGCAATTGTTGCCCGCTGGCCATCACCCATTTCCATCATGAGGCATCCTCCCGATATCAATCGACCTTTCCCTTCGATCGCCAAATAGCGATAAAAATCGAGTCCATCCAGTCCGCCATCCAAAGCCAATTGGGGATCAAAGTCGCGAACCTCCGGGGCCAAATCAGCAATTTCTCCCGTCGGGATATACGGCGGATTGGCCAGGATCAGGTCAAATACAAGCCCATCGGGCAGCCCTGAAAATCGGTCGCTCAAATGAAACTGGACCCGATTTTCAAACCCAAGGCGGCGAGCGTTTTCTCGGGCAACGGCAAGTGCCTCTACGGAAATGTCCAAGGCATGGGCTTCGATTCCTTCGACTGCGCCAATCATACTCAAAATGAGTGCGCCCGAACCGGTTCCAAAATCCAAGACGGTCACGGTTCTTTGGCCCGGCATTCGACGCCGAAGTTCGGCGATCCCAAGAATGGCCAAACCCTCGGTCTCCGGTCTGGGTATCAAGACCGAGGTATTCACCTGAAGCTCGTACTCCAGGAAAGCTGCGGTGCCCAATAAATGTTGCGAGGGTACCCGGCGTCGACGTCGCTCCAATAATTTCTCCACCACTTCGAATTCTTCCACCGACAACTCACGCTGCCCTTCCAAAACCAACCGCAGCCTCGGCAGCCTCAGGACATGGGCCAATAGAAGCTCTCCCTCCAATCGAGACGACTCCAGACCTGCTTTAGCCAATCGTTGTTCGGCCAACCGTATCCAATTGGAAACGGTCATGCGACGTCAGGAACCCGGCATCCCAGAGTCAGGAGGACATTGGCCCACAACGCTTGGTCGCCCGTTTGGACGGTCAGCACGTGGTCATCGGATTCAACTGCCCGATAAAAGTCCCATTTAAGGATCGGCTCGACGGTGGAGCCCAATCCGTTTTCCGCAGCGATGGCCCGGAATTCCGACCAAGCCGGCGGCTCTCCGAATTGGGCATAGGGATCGTCCGATGGGATGCCCATCACGTGAATATGGTCGACCGGTGCCACGCTGATAATGGCTCGGAGCACCTGTGCAACAGTGGTAATCCCCGGAGCCAAATTCAGATGAACAAGCGTGGCGTTGGGTCCCCGCTTGGTCGATGCCGGGTAGTTACCGTCGGCAATCAATACTTTTCCGTGGTGGCCCGATCGAGCTAATACAGCCAGGATTTCCGGATGGAGCAGAGGAGTCTTGAGCATGTTTCAACGAGTTTAGCGATTTTGAAATCGGGGAGCAACCCGCCTTGCCGTCGATGATCAAACTCACTTCAAAACACTCCGTAGTTCTATCTTGTTACAGTTGGAGGCCTCTTGCGGAAGCCGAAGGTTTTCCAGCCATTAGGCGGTGGTGGAGCGCAGCGATACCACCGGATCATTGCCAAACTATCAGACGCACCCCGGTAGGGGTTCCAGCTCGATTCACACCTACCGAAACCTCAAAACCGAATGAGCGTCGGAGCTCTCAATTGCCATGGGCAAGCGAGCCTCCGATAGTCTGATAAAGTAGATCTAGGCCGTGTTTTCAAAATGGCTTTGTCTATTTGCGCCAGCCAAAACAGGCGGGGGCGAGGCGCGACGAGGGAGCATATTGCGACGAAATACGTGACCGAGGAGCAACGAAGCCCCCGCCTGTTTTGGCCAGCAGATAGGCAAATGCATTTTGAAAACACGGCCTAGGACTAATCCACACTCCCGAAGTATTGGTGATACGTGGAAATCGTTTGGCGAGCCGCTGTCTCCGAGTCCGGTCTTGGAAAAACCTCCGCGCTGACATAGCCATCATAGCCCAATTCCTGCAGAGCACGGCTGATCGGCTCCATGGCTGTGTGACCAAACCCCATCGCCCACCGGTTGGAGTCGGCCAGATGCACATGCCCCAACAGGGGGCCGACACTCCGGAGTGCACCCGCCAACTCCGCTTCTTCAATGTTCATGTGAAACATGTCGCAGAGCAGTTTTACATTCCGGGTACGAAGCCGGTGAAGGAACGGAATCGCTTCCTCAACCGTATTGAAGAGGTTCGTTTCATATCGATTCAACGGTTCATACAGCAAAGGAGCGCCCAAAGCATGCGCTCTTGGCCCCAGTTGGTCCAACTCTTCGCCCAGCCAATGGAGTGCTTGTTCCCGGCTGACCCCATCAGCCACGCGTCCTTGCATGGAACCAATGATCGCAGGGGCTCCAAATCCCCCGGCAAAATCAATGATAGCCCCAATAAAGTCGCGAGCCATCATTCGAACGTGGGGATCAGGGTCGGTTAGCGAAAGACGCCTTCGAAGCCATCCGGCTCCCGTGCCCACGGCGGCCAACTTCAACCGGTGTTCGCGAAGGAGGTTTCGCAGTTGGAGTCCGTCCAAATCATCTGCGTGGGTCGGAAAAATTTCCACCGCGTGAAACCCATAGTTGGAGGCCTTTGCCAAAGCCGTTTCCAACGGCTCATGCAAGACAAACGGTCCCTGCCTCGCTTCAGGGACCAAACAAACGGTAATCGCAGCCCGTATTGGCATAAAGGGAAAGTTGCCAAACCTGGCCTTCGCTGGCCAGTCGCGAGTCCGAGCAATTGAATTCCCTTTGAGACATTCCGATAAAAGGCGTGCTATCGCCCCCATTCTGGGTTTAGCTTACTTGTTTTTATGCCGTTTAGCGAATTAGGGCTTGGACCGCAAATCCTCCAAGCCATTCAAGATGCAGGATACACCGAACCGACTCCCATTCAGGCTGCTGCCATCCCCCAGGTCCTCGCGGGCCATGATTTGATCGGGATTGCTCAAACCGGAACCGGCAAGACCGCCGCCTTTACTCTGCCGATACTGGCGCAACTTTCCAAATCTGAAACTCTCCAATCGTCCAAAGTCCGGGCCATTCGAGCGTTGATTCTCGCTCCCACCCGCGAACTGGTTGTCCAGATCGAAGAAAACGTCCGGGCTTATGCCAAGCACGTCCCGCTTCGCATGACTACCATCTATGGCGGTGTCAGCGAACGACCACAGATTGACGCCCTCCGGCATGGCGTGGACCTGATTGTCGCCACTCCAGGACGCCTCCTCGACCTGATGGGAGGACGTCTCGCTGATTTTGCCCACCTCCAGTACCTGGTCTTGGATGAGGCAGACCGCATGCTCGACATGGGCTTTCTCCCCTCCATTCGACGCATCATCCGCTCCCTCCCCGTCAAGCGCCAAACCCTCCTCTTCTCTGCCACCCTTTCCCGCGAAATCGAGGTCCTTTCCCGCGAGTTCCTCCGTAATCCCAAGAGTGTCGAGATCGGACGCCGGGCGAACCCCGCCGAAACCGTAACCCAGTTGGTTTACGAAATCCCGCCCCACCTGAAACCGTCCTTGCTGGTCCATATTCTCCGCGATCCGACCCTCGATACCGTCCTGGTCTTTACCCGAACCAAGCACGGTGCGGATCGCATCTCCCGTAAACTGATTAGCCACAAGATTCCGACCGCCACCCTCCATTCCAATCGGTCTCAAAGTCAGCGCCTACGGGCATTGAAAGACTTCAAATCGGGTGAGGTCCGTGTCTTGGTGGCCACCGATATCGCCGCCCGCGGCATCGACGTCGACGGAATTTCGCACGTGGTCAATTACGATTTCCCCCTGCACGCAGAGGATTACGTGCACCGGATCGGGCGAACTGGGCGCGCCCAAGCCATTGGCGACGCCATCAGCTTTGTCACCCCCGAGGACCAGGGTGCCTTGCGCTCGCTCGAGCGTTTTATCGGTCGCGGCATTGTACGCAAGCGTGCCGATGGATTCGACTACTCCGCCGCCCCTCCGCAATTCATCGCCTCCGTTACCGGACGTCCGCGTCCCAGTTCCAGCGACCGGGGAGATGCTCCCCCGAGAAGCGAAGGTCGCAGTGGAGGACGCAGTGGAGCCTCTGGCGGCGGCCCTCGCTCCGGTGCCTGGAAACCCCGCTCGAGGTAATTCCGGCCCCTCGTGGGAGGGACGATCTCCAGCGTAACCTATTGATTAAAAGCAATATCGGGGCGAGACTTCGCCTTGCAGCGCAGGCTTTCGAGCCTGCCGTTACGCAGGTCTCCAGACCCGCCCGGCGGTCCTAACCGCGCCCACTCCGCAAGTGATCTCTCGCCTGTCGTCGTCCGCAGGCCAGCATTCTTTTCCAAACGCCTCATTCCCTCTAAACTCTGAGGCATGGCACCCCTCGACTTCCTTACCCTTCCCCCGACCAATCCATCACCCCTTTTTGAACTCTACCGGTCCAATTACGCCACCGAGGTTCTCGTCGCTGCTGTCGCCCATTTTCGCTTTTTCGATAGAATCAATTCAGAACCAATACGACCCTCCCAAATCTCCGATACCTGTGGTCTGAGCCAGCGTGCGGCGCACGTTTTTCTCACCGCATTGCGCGCCTTGGGCTTGGTCACGGTCTCCTCCGAAGGCCTGCTCACCCTGCCCGAATCCGTTCGACAACACCTTCTCCCGGGCCAACCGTTCTATATCGGCGACTATTTCTCGCTGGCGTCCCAAAGCCCGGGCGTTCTCTCGCTGGTCGAAAGCCTTCGGAATAGTCGCCCGGTGGAACGGACCAGCCACGGACCTGGAGCGGCCTTTATTTATCGGGAGGGTATGGAGTCCGCCATGGACGTCGAACAGAGCGCCCGTTCCCTGACTCTCGCATTGACCGGGCGAGCCCGAAATGTCGCTCCGTATCTCGCACGCCTGCTCCAATTTCCTCCAGGGGACATCCTGCTCGATGTCGGTGCCGGAAGCGGTCTCTACTCCATCGCCCTTCTTCAAGCCAATCCCGGCCTTCAGGTAATTGCCTTGGACCGCCCCGAAGTACTCAAGGTAGTTGAGGAATTTGCAGGCGCGGCTGGGGTTCGCGATCGCCTTCAATTACTGCCCGGAGACATGTTTGAAGCGGCCCTGCCGACCGTTGACGCCGTCCTGCTCTCCAACGTCCTCCATGATTGGGACATCCCCGATTGCCGTTTGCTGATCAAGCGATGCGCTCTCGCCCTGAAGCCCAACGGTCGTTTGCTCGTACACGATGCCTTCCTGGCAGACGCTTTAGATGGACCATTGGGCACCGCGCTTTACTCCATTGCCCTGTTCACTCTAACGGAGGGAAGGGCCTATAGCCGTGCCGAGATGGCGGAATGGTTGACCGAAGTCGGTCTCGAGACCAGCCCGGTGGAGTCCACACTGGTCCTCGCCGGTCTGCTCACCGCCACGCGACGACACCATTGAAATTTTTTCCGCCTTGAGGCCAAAAAATAGGCGCAAACACGCCTATTTTACTACAGATGTAAAAACCCCGTTGACACCGTCGCCTCGCGACACTATCAATCCGCCCCTCTTTACACGCGGTAGCGGCGTGGATTTCGGTTTCTGGGTTCGCGGAGGCGGACAGGAAGCTGAAATCTTTTTTCGTCGATACAGGAAACGTGGCGAGAGGGCCGAACGGAAAAGCCCACATAGCTCAGTTGGTAGAGCACGTCCTTGGTAAGGACGAGGTCATCGGTTCAAACCCGATTGTGGGCTCCAGTCTGCTGCGCTTAACGAGTCAACCGAGAACAGAAAACACGTCAGTCACATGGCTAAAGAGAACTTCCAACGCACGAAGCCGCACATGAACGTAGGGACGATCGGCCACGTGGACCATGGCAAGTCGACCCTGACAGCGGCCATCGTCGCCGTCCAGTCGCGCAAGGGCCTGGCCACTCCGATCAGCTACGCCGATATCACCAAGGGTGGTACCGTCCGCGACGAGTCCAAGACCGTCACGATCGCTGTATCCCACGTCGAATACGAAAGCCCCAAGCGGCACTATGCTCACGTCGACTGCCCTGGCCACGCCGACTATGTGAAGAACATGATCACCGGTGCCGCCCAAATGGACGGTGCCATTCTGGTCGTCAGCGCCGCTGACGGCCCGATGCCCCAGACCCGTGAGCACATCCTGCTCGCCCGTCAGGTCGGTGTTCCTAGCATCGTGGTTTTCCTCAACAAGGTCGACCTCGCCGACGCTGACCTTCTCGAACTGATCGAGATGGAAATCCGCGACCTGCTCAACAAATACAGCTTCCCTGGCGATACCACCCCCATCGTCCGTGGTTCTGCCACCGCCGCTCTCGCTGGCAAGCCCGAAGGCGAGAAGGCCATCTCCGACCTCCTCGACGCTCTGGACTCCTTTGTTCCGGACCCCGTTCGCGAAGTCGACAAGCCCTTCCTCATGTGCATCGAAGACGTGTTCACGATCGAAGGTCGTGGTACCGTTGTTACCGGTCGTGTCGAACGCGGCATCCTCAAGAAGATGGAAGAAGTCGAGATCGTCGGCATCAAGGACACCCGCAAGACCACGGCTACCGATATCGAAATGTTCCGTAAGCTGCTGGACCAAGCGATTCCCGGCGATAACGTCGGCGTCCTCCTCCGCGGCACCACCAAGAACGACGTCGAACGGGGCATGGTTCTTGCCAAGCCCGGTTCCATCAAGCCCCACACCGAGTTTAAGGCCGAAGTCTACGTCTTGAACAAAGATGAAGGTGGCCGTCACACCCCGTTCTTCACCAATTACCGTCCCCAGTTTTACTTCCGTACCTCGGACATCACCGGTTCGGTGACCCTCCCGACCGGAGTGGAAATGGTGATGCCCGGTGATAACGTCTCGGTCTCCGTGAAGCTCCAAGCCCCAGTTGCCATGGAAAAGGGCTTGCGCTTCGCTATCCGCGAAGGCGGTCGTACCATCGGCGCAGGCCGCGTGGCGGACGTCATCTCCTAAGCTAACTTTTCACGGGGCGGGCTAGTTGCCCGCCCCTCGTTCAGTCTTTTGTTTCGATTTGTCTGTGCTAGGTTTTTCAGGTTAAGTTCTTTGGGTTAGGTTTCAGCGACAGGGCGTTAGCTCAATTGGTAGAGTAGCGGTCTCCAAAACCGTTGGTTGAAGGTTCGAGTCCCTCACGCCCTGCCAGTCTTCCCCCCGGAGGGGTGGCAGAGTGGTCTAATGCGGCGGTCTTGAAAACCGCTGTGGGCTAACGCTCACCGGGGGTTCGAATCCCTCTCCCTCCGCCATCTATTGTGAAAGAGTTCTGGATACAGTTGGGTATTGGTACGCTGGTCGTCGGTGGCTTGTTCGCCTTTTTGTGGCAGCAAGGCTACCTCAACCGCGTCGCCACGTACGTCAAGGAAACCCGCGACGAACTGAAGAAGTGTGCTTGGCCCTCCCGCGAGGAGCTATGGCAGACCACTGTCTTGGTATCGCTCGTTTTCGCCGGTATCGGCGTGTTTACCGTGGGCATAGACCTATTGGTCTCCACCTTCGTGAAGTCACTCCTCTAGTCCACGTCGACTTCGCTTTCTTCCCTCCCTTCCATGAAATTCCAGTGGTTTGTTCTCCATGTCCTGGCCGGTCAGGAACAGCGGGTCCGCGATGCCCTCTTGCGGCGCATCAAGACCGACGAAATGGAGTTGTACATCCGCGAGGTGCTTCTCCCGATGGAACGAGTCGTTGAGGTCCGAGGTGGCAAGAAAATGGTCACCAACCGCAAGCTTCATCCAGGGTACGTCTATATCGAAATGGCCCTCCTGGACGAACACAACCGCCTCATGGAACGCCCTTGGTATTTCATCAAGGACATTCAGGGCGTGATCGGTTTCATCGGTGGGGAACGTCCCACTGAGGTGACCGCCGAAGAAATTCAAGTCATCAAAGACCAAGTGATGGACAGCGAAGACGCTGAACGTCCTAAGGTCAGTTTCGATGTGGGCGAAACCGTCAAAATCAACGATGGCCCATTCCTCAATTTCAGCGGCATGATCGAAGAGATCGAGCCCGACAAGGGCAAGCTCAAGGTCACTGTCGATATCTTTGGTCGTAAAACTCCCGTCGAATTGGAATATTGGCAGGTCGAAAAGGCTTAATTCTCCCCCAACCTATCCCTTTTCTGCTCACCCGTTTCCTGCTTTTATCTTTCCTGCTCTTTCCGTTTAATCTCTCCTAGTTATGGCAAAAAAAGTAACCGGCATGGTCAAGCTCCAGATTTCCGCTGGCCAGGCCAACCCGGCACCTCCGGTCGGTCCCGCTCTCGGTTCTCAAGGCATCAACATCATGGCGTTCTGCAAAGAATTCAACGCCGCCACCAAAGACAAAGCCGGTCTGGTCATCCCGGTGGTCATCACGATTTATCAGGACAAGTCGTTCACCTTCATCCTCAAGTCACCCCCGGCCTCCGTCCTGCTCAAGAAAGCGGCCGGCATCGCCTCCGGTTCAAAGGTGCCCCACAAGGAAAAGGTCGGCAAAGTCACCCGCAAACAGGTCCTTGAAATCGTCAAGATCAAAGGGCCCGATATGAACGCCTCCAACGAAGAGGCCGCCTTCCGGACTATCTGCGGCACCGCCCGCAACATGGGCATCGACATCGTCGGCTAATTCCAACGTAGGCCAGCTCACGCCTTAGTTGGGCGCCTTTTCTTGGCGTCATCCACCCCGATGACGCCTTTTTCGTATCCTGAGCGGGCCGCTCTCCCTTAAGTCCATAGGTCCTATTGGTCCTATTGGTCCCATTCCACCACGCCCCCAACTCCCGGGCAATCTCCCCACAAGCGAATGCCCAAGGCTTTTGTTCCTGGCTAACTGCTAAAGAGCAAAATCGCGTTTTGCGAGGTGGGTCGTGGATATGCCATGATCTGCGGGGTCTATCGTCGTCCTGTCGGCTGTATCGCAGGTCTCCAGACCTGCTTGGCGGTCCGAACCACATCCAAAGTAGAAGCGGCTTCTCGCCGCTTTCCCAAGGCAACCCGGTGCTTGCAGTCCAATCCCGATTAAGAGTCGCAGATTCATTCAACCCAAACCGGTGGCAGAAGTAATTGTCCGTCCGGCACGGCGCTTTTTGTTGTGCGTCCTATAGTCCAAAACGGCTCCCGAGCAGTGGAGCCAGGGGGATGTCCGCCAGGTCGTGGACTGCGCCAGTCCTCTGGCGCTTTGGAAAACGGCCTTAAAATGGATGGTGGCCCCAGTTCCGTAGCATGCCCCTAAAGCTCGAACGCAAAAAGCGGGAGTGGACAACCGCAATCCAAGACGCTGCCGCGCCTTACCGAGGTACCAAAGGCCCGCAAGCCTTGTGGCGCAATGCGGTTGGACTCCATCTTCGACTCCACAAAGTGTCGCCTATGATCATGGAAATATTAAATAAGATTGTTAGTGTAAAAATCTGCGAAAATCTGTGTTAATATGCGGTTAATAATCCCCAGCCTCAACTCGCCTTCTTCCGCCTCGGCGGCCCAAACAAATTCGTCAACGGCGTCGGTCGAATCAATATTTCAAAACTGATCAAAGCAAGGCCACACGTAATCAGCGTCGCCACGATTCCCTGCAACAGCCCCGGCAGCGCCCACGGGCGTACCCAATTCAACACCACCTTGTTGAGCAAGTCCTGGTGCACCAGATAAATCCAGAACGCCGTGTCGGCCAGATAACGCGTCACTCGCGTTGGGCGATTGAGATACCGCTGAAAGAATCCCAGCATCCCAAAACTCGTTCCGGCGACCGAGATTCCAAACAGGAGATATCGCAAGAATTGAATACCAACCGTCAGTTCCGGACCCGGCTGAAACGGATTTCCACCGCTGAACTCCGTGCAAACCCAGTGCGCACCCAAACCAATCGGCAGCGCGATGTACCAATACCGGGCGATGTCTTCCAAGTGAATCCGATTTCGGAATAGCCACCATCCGGCCAGGAAATAGGTGAAGAAATAGGGCCAATCACGGTCATACCGGAACAGCACATCCGGAAAGGTACCGAAAATGGTGGCCATCCCCCCGGGCGGTTGCCCGGGCGAGGTTCCGGACAATTGCATCCCAAGGATGCTGACCATCGCCAGGACCAACGGGGCCAAGCCATAGAGAAACAGCTTGGACGAAAGATGATGCAACCGCCGTCCAAGTCCACCGCCGCAGACCTTGCCCAATCCAAGAGCCACGAAAGGGGCCACTGTCGCAAACACCATTAAGTACCAAAGAAACCACAGATGTTGTAGCCGGAAGTTTTCGGAGTACTTACCGAATAACGCCGTCGCGAGCGGACTGGATTGACCAAACGGCCCGAATCCTCCGCCACCTCCAGGCGGGCCCCCACCCCGACCAAACCAGGGTCCGCCTGGTCCCCGAGGCCCCCCAGGACCTGATGGCGGTCCACCATCACGTCCACCCCCAAATCCTCCTGGACCGAACCCAGGCGGCCCTCCAGCCATCCCGTCCCCGTCATCGTCATCGGGTCCGCCGGGACCACCAGGGCCACCACCCGGTCCATTGGCAAAGCGCTTCCGCAATTCAACCTGCGCTTCTTTCCACTCCTCCGCGCTCAGAGAACCGTCCTTATCCTTATCGAATTGTTGGAGAAACGGTGGAACAAATCCCGGCGGGGGAGGCGGCATTTCCCCATTTCCACCAAACGGATTTCCACCCGGACCTTCTCCCGCAATGGCGGTGCCATTGATCGATCCGGGAGCTCCAGGACGCCCCGGAAATCCGCGCCCTTCAGTCATTCCCGGCCCGCCAGGTCCGCCCGTCCCACGTCCTCCGGGAAACCCGCCCCCACCGGGGAATCCACCACCTCCACCTTGCAGGCTATTAATGCCCGCCAAGGCAAAGAGAACGATAAGGAAAGGGATTCCAATCCGCCACCACCGCCGGATCAGATACCGCCAGAGCCCGTATTTCTGAAACATCAGGTGACAGAAAAAACCGGATATCAGGAAAAACAGCGGCATCCGATAAGAGTGAATCCAGTTCATCACCACAATCGAGGGAACCGATGTCGAGCGGCCAAATCCTCCCATCATACCGCCGCCAAATAAAATGGCATGATACAGGACACCCAATAGCATGGCAGTGGCCCGGACGGCATCGAGGGCAAAAAAACGGGTTTCTCCAGCGGTCGTCGGTACCGGGGGAGGGGAACCCGCCGGTGACGACGGATCAACGTTCGATGGATGGTTCATGACGATTGCCGCAGGATAATAAGCGCCGCTGACGCTCACGTTTCATTGAGAATCAGCATTCTCCTGCACGAGACCAAAGCCCGGCAAACAGGTTACACAAAACCGATTCGGGAGCGGTCCTTTCAGGTGACAACTTATTTAATAACCACGAGATACCGAGCGTAACTTGTTGAAGCAAAGCAATATCGATAGGGCGGCATGCCGCCGTATCGCTCCTAACGCGTGCCCCAATGTCTCCGCATCGCATCCCTTTCTTCGACCGGTAATGGCTTGACACCTGTCTTTCGGGCTGTCAAAAGGGGAGACGATGTCACGAGCTCACGAGCGTCAACGCCAGTACCAGATTGTTGCAACCGCCGCCATTCCCCACGATCACGCGGCCTGCCCGCAGTTTATCGACCGTTTCCGCAATTTCTTCGCCACCGGAACTCCCCTACTCAGCTTGGAGCCGTCCACTTCGGGCGAATGTGCCGCCATTGCCACCATCGAAACCCGTACCTGCGGCGGAAAATCGATCAATAGCTTGATTGATTCCCTGACCACCACCTTCCCCAAGATTTCCATCAAGATCGAACGCAAATACCCCAAAAAGGTCACCGGACGGCGGTAAAGTCGGCTCCTGGGGGCCAAATGCCGCAGATATCATTCTATTTTGTGATAGTTCGAGGCCCCATGTGGAAGCCGAAGGCTTCCCAGCCATTAGCCGGTGGTTTAGCGTAGCGATACCACCGGTTCAACGCCAAAGCAAACGCCGTCGTCTCCACTGGTGCCATACCCACACGGCCAATAGCACCAACACGAATGCTGCCCCCCATCGTAGGGGACCCTTCGGAAAAACCACGGCTCCCTGCGACCAGATAAAGGCAAACACCCAGCGAAGCGCCGTTCGACGCATTCCCGCCCAAGCCGCAGCGCCTCGAATCCAAGCAATCCCTGCATCAATTGACCAGACTGTGAGCATTACGTAATTGATCCACACGCCTCCTCCCCATCGAATGCCGGTCACTGCCCCCGTCTTTTCGGCGGTGTCTAGGTAGGCGACGGCGTGGCTCCAGTGATAGCGCGAGTGAAAGGCGGTTGCCATGTGGCACGCCAACCCGAGGACTCCAATCGTCCAAAGCCATCGGGCAAGGCGATTCCACTCCACGGCCAAAGAAGCCTCAGCCCCGGCCCACATCAAGAATGCCAGCCAGGCGGCGCACCGCAGTGCCGCATCCCAAGTCATTGACCCGAAGTTTTAGCGAAGAGAACCGACAACTCCAAGCAGAACCCGGCTTCGCTTCCCGAGCCGTTTGGTGTCTACTACTTGCGCCATGGTCCGTGATGTCATCCGGTTGAAAGGAGCCCGCCAACACAATCTCAAGAATGTGTCGGTCGAAATCCCCCGCGACCGCCTGGTGGTCATCACCGGACCCAGCGGCAGTGGCAAATCTTCGCTGGCTTTTGATACCCTCTTCGCCGAGGGACAGCGCCGCTATGTCGAGAGCCTGAGCGCCTTTGCCCGCCAGTTCCTGGACCAATTACCCAAGCCAGACCTGGACCATTTGGAGGGCCTTTCCCCCGCCATTGCCATTGAGCAACGGAACAGCGCCGGAAGTCCGCGATCGACCATCGCCACCACCACGGAGATTTATGATTATCTGCGCTTGGTCTTCGCCCATGTCGGTCAACCGCATGACCCTGAGTCGGGCTCTCCGATCGCCGCCCAATCGATCGGCGAAATCGCCGATGCTGTCCTTCGGTTTCCCGTTCGATCCCGCCTGATGCTTCTCGCTCCGGTGGTGGAGAACCAGCGCGGGGAGTTTGCCGATGTCCTGGAAAAACTCTCCCGCGAAGGTTTTGTCCGCGCCCGTATCGATGGGCAATTGGCCGAACTTTCGACCAAGGCTCCTGTGAAGCTCGATGGAAAGATCAAACATCGGGTCGAAGTCGTGATCGATCGGTTGATCATCGGCCCTGATCTCCGCTCGCGCCTGATTGATTCGCTGGAAACCGCCTTGAAATGGGGCCAGGGCCGGGTCCTGGTCCTTCACCAAGTACCCTCCCCTGAACGTCCTTCTGCCAATACCGAACTTCCCTGGACCGAGGTGACCTTTTCCAATCGCCTGTTTCACCCGGCCTCCGGACGAACTTATGAGCTCCCGAAACCGACGGACTTTTCCTTCAATTCGCCCCATGGGGCCTGTCCGGTGTGCCATGGCCTTGGCCAAAAACTGGTGTTTGACTCCGAATTGGTCGTGCCTGATGCCAACAAATCGCTGGCGGATGGAGCTGTCCAACCCTACCGCCGAATGGGTGGCAAGAAAATGGAAGCCTATTACCAGGGCCTTATCCAGGGCATGGCCAAACACGATGGCGTATCCTTGGATAAGCCATGGAAGGACCTACCCGCTGCCTTCCGCCAACGCATGCTTTGGGGAACGGGCCAGGAACCCGTTGAATGTGTGTTTCAAAAATCAGGCAGCCGCCCTTCATCGTTGAAGCCGTTTGAAGGGGTCATTCCCAATCTTCAGCGCTTGTTCACCGATAGCGAGAGTGAATTTACCCGCAATCGTTTGAAGGCCTACATGAACCTTCAGCCCTGCGATGCTTGTGGCGGACGCAGATTGCGACCGGAGGTTCTTGCGATCACCCTGCCGGGTCACCTCCCCGGATGGAAAGGCCCCGTTCCAGGCGTCTCCATAGCTGATTTTTGCGAACTTTCGATCGATGCCGCCGATGCCTACCTGGCGACCCTCCAATTGGCCGATTTTCAACTGAAAGTAGCGGGTGATCTCATCCGGGAAATTCGTCAACGGCTCGGTTTCCTCCGCTCGGTAGGGCTCGGGTATTTGACCCTCAGGCGGGAAAGTGCATCGCTCAGCGGTGGAGAATCTCAGCGCATTCGCCTGGCCACTCAGATTGGGGCCGGCCTCATGGGGGTTCTATACATTCTTGATGAGCCCAGCATCGGGCTCCATCAACGCGACAACGAACGCCTCCTCGAAACCCTCTTTCGCCTGCGCGATCTTGGAAACTCGGTCCTGGTGGTCGAGCACGACGAGGACACCATCCGTGCCGCCGATTACCTCCTCGATTTCGGGCCAGGAGCGGGTGTGCTAGGAGGGGAACTGGTAGCCCGCGGAACGGTGGCGGAGGTCATGGCTGACCCTCGTTCCTTGACCGGAAGGTACCTCAAGGGGGATTTGAAAATCGATGTCCCTCGCCAGCGTATTCGTCCCCGACCCGACGGACCCTGGCTCGAAATTGTCGATGCAAAGGAAAACAACCTCCAGGGAGTCACCGCTCGAATTCCGCTCGGGACGCTGACCTGCGTCACCGGTGTCAGCGGCAGCGGCAAATCCACGTTGATTGATGATGTCCTGCGCCGCGCGGTTTTTCGCGCCTGGTACGGCTCGAAAGAGACCCCGGGCCTGCATCGGGAAATTCGCGGCCTGGCCGGCTTGGAAAAATGCGTCGTTGTCGACCAATCGCCAATCGGTCGCACTCCGCGAAGCAATCCCGCCACGTTCACCGGGATGTTCAATGAAATCCGGGACCTCTTCGCTTCCCTCCCTTCCGCCAAGGTTCGTGGATATGAAGCCGGACGATTCAGTTTTAATGTCAAAGGGGGCCGCTGCGAAAAGTGCGAAGGCGATGGCGTCCTGAAAATCGAAATGCATTTCCTCCCGCCCGTTTACGTCACTTGTGAAGCCTGCGGCGGACGCCGATACAATCGGGAAACGCTGGAAATCGCCTACAAAGGACGAAATATCGCTGAAGTCCTCGACATGACGGTCGATGAGGCCGCCGCCTTTTTTCGCGCTATCCCCAAGCTCCATGAACCGTGCCAGATGCTCGCCGAAGTCGGTCTCGGGTACATCCGCTTGGGACAACCGGCCACCACACTATCCGGCGGAGAGGCCCAACGGTTGAAGCTGGCGGCTGAACTGGCCCGGCGACAGCAAGGCAAGACATTGTACTTGATGGATGAGCCGACCACCGGTCTCCATTTTCACGATGTGGCCAAGCTCCTGGAAGTCCTTTTCCGCCTCCGCGATTCGGGCAATACTCTGGTGGTCATTGAACATCATCTCGACGTGATCAAATGCGCCGATTGGGTAATCGACATGGGGCCAGAAGGCGGTGCCGCAGGCGGCAGAATTGTCGCCGCCGGGTCCCCAGAACAAATCGCTTCGACCCCGGAAAGCCATACCGGACGATTCCTCGCTCGCTCCTTGGCCCGGTCAACGGCACCGTGAGTCCATGCAATCGCAATCCATTTTAGCAAGAGCGATTAGGGTGGGGGCGTACATCCTCCTCTGCTGCCTCATGCTGGCTTGCGCCCTTCCTCTGGCTCCCAGGGTTCACGCAGCCGATGCCACGGAGCAAATTGCCTTCGATGCCGCCCTACGCGATTTCGACATCCAGCTTTGGGAGAGAGCCGAGAAATCCTTTGCTGACTTTATCACGCGCCATCCCCAATCGACCAATGTCCTGGAAGCAACCCAGCGGCGCGACTTCGCCCATGGCGAAATCCTCCTGATCAACCGCGACTTTACCGGAGCGGCTTCGGTTTTCGCCAATTTCCAAAAGAGCTATCCCACCACTGTCCGCTCCGCCTTGGCAGGAGTCCGCGAAGCCTCCGCCCGGCTCCAGGCCGGTGACCCCGTCGGAGCCGAGCGCGTCCTGGATAACCCGACCTCTCCCTTTGTTCATGCCCTGGCTGCCGGAGGTCCTCCCGACATCCTTTTCCGTGGTCTGATGACCAAGTCCCAAGCTTGGCTGGCGATCGGCGATCCCGCCAAAGCCATCGCCACCCTCGATTCCGCCAAGGCTTGGGCACTGTTGCCCGCAAATGAGTTTTCCCGCCTGCAAGCCTTGGCGCTGGCGCGTGAAAAAGCAGGGGACGTTGCCGCCGCTGCGGCTGCCCAAGAAGCCGTTGAAGTGGCCGCTCGCGAGCCATCCCTCGCCCCCCAGAGGCCTGCGTCGATCGCCTTCGTCGCTGAACTGTTGATCCGGATGGGAAAACCCGAATCGGCGGCCGATTGGTACCAAAAGAACCTGGTTGCGGGAGCTCCTCCATCTTATCAACGTCAGGCGACGCTGGAACTGGCTCGGCAACGATTGGCCACCAACGACCTCGCCGGTACTCGGCAGCGGTTGGAATCCTTCCTGGCGACGGCTACCACGGAACCGGAAAACCAATCTCTCCGATTGCTTTTGGCCCAGGTCCTCTTTCGCCAGTACGAGGCCATTCGGGAACGTCCCAATTCAGCCGACTCTATCGCCCTGCTGAATCTTGCGGTCGCGCAGTATCAACAGATATTGACCAATTCGCCGACGCCGGAAATCGCCGGACCCGCCCTCCTTGGGCGCGGTTGGTGCCTCTGGGTGGATGGTACTAGTCGGGGTGTGACCAACCGGTTCGTCGAGGCAGAAACCAATTTTCTGGCCGCCGTCCAGTTCCTTCCACCCGGATTGGAAAAGTCCCGTGCTCAATTGAAAGCCGGCGATTGCCAGTTGGCGCACGGTGATGCAGTCAAAGCGCTCGCTACCTACCGCCAGGTGGCAGAAGAAACGGGTCTCCTGGCATCCACTCCCTCCAACTCCAGCCTGATCGAATCTGCCTGGCGGCAGGTGGGAGTCGCCGCCTCACAACTCAAAGACCGTGCGTCCGTCTTATTGGCCAGCGAAAAACTGCTGGCAATTAACCCTCTCAGTGAAGCCGCTGTGCGCACCACCTTGCTCGCGGGCCAGCTCATCTCGCGGCTCGGCGATGCCGATGGAGCCCGCAAACTCCTGACCAATTTCCTGGTGAAGTCTCCCGATTCACCCTTCCGTCCGACGGTTGAACTGGCGATCGCCGGGTCAGACCTACGTGCCCAGCAATGGACCAATGCCATTAATGAATTGGACCTGTGGATTGCCGCCAATCCCCAAAATTCCGACCTCCCCCGAGCCGTTTGGGACCGTGCCTGGGCCAAAGCCCAAGCCCGAATGCTAACCAATGCCGCCGTTGAATTTGCCAGCCTCGCCGCCCAGTACCCAACTGCCCCCTCCGCCGGCTTGGCCCAACTCTGGCTCGCCGACGATTACTTCAGTCGCCGCGAATACGACCGCGCCGGTCTCACTTGCAACCTCCTCCTGACCAATGAAGTCTGGCGTGGCAAGCCGGAATGGTATCGCGCCAAATTTCTATCCGCCGTTTCTGCTAGAAAACTGGAAAACTGGCGCGATGCCGGCGTCTTGCTCATCGAATTGCTCAACGACAAGGAGACCCCCGCATCCCTGCTCCCCGCCACTTATTTTGCCTTGGGCGAATACCACCTGAGTCGTCCGGTTGAACCCGACAAACCCCCGGATTCTGCGATCGACAATGCCATCGACACCTTCCGCAAGGTAACCACCTACACCAACTCCCCCCTCCGCCCATCCGCCCTGGGACTGTTGGCCAATTGTTATCTTCAGAAAGCCGCCCACGCTACCAACTTCCTCCGCCCCGCCATCGAGCTTTACCAGCAGGTGGTTGACCTTCCTGCTGTGGACCCTTCCGTCCGGGGCACCGCTGCCTTCGGTTTCGCCCAAACTTCCGAACTCTGGGCCATCCGCCTCGCCGCCGCCGGTTCCTTGAATGAGGCCCGCGACGTGCGGAATGCGGCTGCCATCCAACTCCTCGATATGCTTCACGGCAAATGGCTGCACCCCGGGGAAGCCCTAGACCTCTCCCTCGTGGAAAAATCAGGACGCCTCGCCGGTGAACTTCTGGAGGAAATGGGCCAATGGGATTCGGCTGCCAGCCTCTATCGTTGGTTGGCAGGGGAACTGCCTGTCCAAAAGACCGCTTGGGAAAGTAAGGCCGCCGTCGCGGCCCGGCATCCCGGCGGATGATTCAATACCCATGTCCGCTTCCTTTGAATTGGTGTCCGGATACTCCCCAGCCGGCGACCAACCCCGGGCCATCGCCCAGTTGACGGCGGGACTCAAATCCGGTGTGCCCCATCAGGTCCTTCTCGGTGTCACCGGCTCGGGCAAGACGTTCACCGTCGCGAACGTGATTCGAAACGTCAACCGCCCGACCTTGGTCATCTCCCACAACAAGACCCTCGCCGCTCAGCTCTACGCCGAATTTAAGGCCTTTTTCCCCAACAACGCCGTCGAATACTTCGTCAGCTACTTCGATTACTACCAACCCGAAGCCTACATCCCTCGTACCGATACCTTTATTGAAAAGGATTCCTCCATTAACGATGAAATTGAACGCTTGCGCCTCTCCACCATGAATTCGCTGCTGGGACGCCGCGACGTCATCGTGGTGGCCAGCGTTTCCTGCATCTACGGCATCGGCAGCCGCGATGATTATGAATCCATGGTGATCCCGTTGCGCGTCGGACAGGCCGTCAGCCGCGATCAATTGCTCTCCCGCCTCGTCGAGTTGCAATACTCCCGCAATGATTACGAACTTCAAAGAAGCCGCTTCCGAGTCCGGGGAGAGGTGGTCGAGCTTCATCCGGCCTACTCCGAGGATGCCCTACGAATAGAATTTTTTGGCGATGAAATCGAACGGTTCACCCGATTCGAGCCATTGACCGGCGACGAAATCGAGCGACTCGACGCCGTTAACATTTTTCCCAGCAAACAATTCGCCACCCCACAGGAAAAGGTGAATCAAGCCCAGCTAACCATCCGGGCAGAACTCGGCGACCGCATTGCCTGGTTTGAAGGGCGCGGAAAACTCCTGGAAGCCCAGCGGGTCAAAATGCGCACCGAGTTTGACCTCGAACAACTCCAGGAATTGGGCTTCTGCTCCGGTATCGAAAATTATTCCCGCCACATCATGGCCCGTCCGCCCGGTTCACGCCCGGGTACACTTCTGGACTTTTTCCCCCAGGATTTTCTCCTCATCATCGATGAATCTCATGCCACGCTTCCCCAGATCGGAGGCATGTATGCCGGTGATATGGCTCGCAAGAACGTCCTGGTCGAGCATGGCTTTCGGCTCCCCAGCGCCCTCGACAATCGACCCCTCAATTTTGATGAGTTTAAGGCCCTGATCGGCCAATCCATCTATGTCAGCGCGACCCCTGGTCCAACCGAAATGGGCTGGGCTGGCCCCGCCAACGTGGCCGAACAAATCGTTCGCCCCACCGGCCTCATTGACCCGGAGATTGAAGTCAAACCGCTGAAAGGCCAAATAGACGATTTGCTGGAAGAGTGCCGCAAACGTCTCGATAAGAAAGAGCGTACCCTCGTGACCACGCTGACCAAGCGGACGGCGGAAGAGTTGACCGACTACCTCCGCGACCTCGGCGTCAGCGTTCGTTATCTCCACAGCGAGATCGACGCCATCGAACGCGTCGAAATCCTGCGAGCCCTTCGTCGCGGCGAATTTGACGTCCTTGTCGGTATCAACCTCTTGCGGGAAGGACTCGACCTGCCAGAAGTTTCCCTGGTCGCCATCCTCGACGCCGATAAGGAAGGCTACCTTCGCAGTGCCACCAGCCTCATCCAGACTGCCGGACGCGCGGCCCGCCACCTCCATGGAAAGGTCATCCTCTACGCCGATGTGATGACCCAGAGCATTCAAAAGTTCCTGGCCGTCTCCGAATACCGACGCAAGCGCCAATTGGCCTACAACGCCGAACATGGCATCACCCCGCGAGGCGTTCACCGTGCGGTTGAGGAAAGCCTCGGAAGTCAACCCCAGGGACGCTTCGCCGCCGCCCAAGCGCTCAATGAAAGTGTCGAGCAACTGGACCTCACTGAGACCTTGCGGGAATTGGAAGGCGAAATGGTCGAGGCGGCCAAATCATTGCAATTCGAGCGCGCTGCCGTCCTCCGCGATCAAATTCGCGAACTCAAACACCGTCTCAGCGGCTCCGAATTGAAAAGCCCAGGCACCAACGCCCGAGCCATCCAATACGACAAAAAGTCCAAGCGCGGCGGAAAACGCCGCACTTCCTCTAAGTGAAAATCGCCAGACAAAACGGATAAGCTCCTACGAATGTCAATGATAACCTGGGGCATTTTAGGCGCAACCCGAAGGGCCGCAGCTCGTTTCGCCTCCCGCTTCGTTGCTCACTCCTCACAGACCACTGCGGGTATGAGCGTCGCCTCGCGGGAGCCAAAAATCCCTTGGGGCAAACTGTAAGTGATTTCAAGTAGGGTTTGTCCCCATTGGACACCTTGGTTGAAGACCTATGATTGGCCCTGATAGAACCTCCGACCGCCTCGCCAAGAACGAAAGAATAGCCAAGGATTCCGAGTTCTTGCCGATCAATAGTCCCGTGGAAATCGGTGGAAGTCTGAACCGCACGCGCTGAAGGGGAAAAAGACCCATTTCTCGATGCTACAAATTGAGCATCATACTTGTTACAACAAGGTGACTTTGCAACTGACGAACCATGAAAACAACACCACCGGAAATCGAAAAGGATTTTGGCCGGGATATGAAAACGTTTGAGCAACTTCCCACCAAAACCAAGGAGTTGGAATTACTCCAGCTCGAAGCGGAAAAATCCACCGGCCAAACAAGCGTTGTTCTCAATGAAATGATCCGGGAGAAATCTCCCAAAGCGTTATCGTAGCCGTCCTGCTGGACCAATATCTTAGCCGTCCTCACAGCCTAACTCCACGAGAAAGCCTATCTACCGATTGCGAATATGGAAATAAAGCACGCCGTCCCGGATTATCCCATCTTGAGTCTATTGGCGGAACGATGGAGCCCTTACGGATTCAAAGAACGTCGGGTGTCAGATTCCGATCTCCGCTCCCTCTTTGAGGCAGCGCGCTGGGCGGCGTCTTCGTACAACGAACAGCCTTGGAATTATCTGGTTGCTACAAAAGAATATCCCCTAGAGTTCGAGCGTTTGCTCTCCTGCCTTGTGGAAGGGAATCAGGCGTGGGCCAAGACCGCGCCGGTGCTGGTCTTGGGTGTGGTCAATTTGCGCTTTGCCAAGAACAACCAGGACAATCGCGCCGCCGTGCATGACTTGGGTCTGGCTGCCGGGAATCTCGTGGTCGAGGCAACGACACGTGGTCTCTCGGTGCATCAAATGATTGGCATACTTCCCGAAAAGGTACGCGAGACTTTCAAAATCCCGGAACATCACGAGGCTTGGACAGCCATGGCCATAGGATACAAGGCCGATCCTGATGATTTGCCGGAGGCGCTCAAGCAGCGCGACCAGACGCCGCGACAGCGGAAGCCTTTGGAAAAATTTGTTTTCACAGGGAAGTGGGGCCATTCGGCAACACTCCTGAAAACGGTTGATTCCTGAAAGATTGGGATAAAGTATGTCCTTCCTGAAACACCACAAATACGCCTTGCCTCTCTCCTCCTTCGCGACTCTTTACTGGTTATGAACGACCCAATCTATAAGCTCATTGAACTTACCGGAACTTCCACCACCTCCATCGAGGATGCGGTGGACAAGGCCATTGCGCGGGCGCACAAAACCATCCAGAATCTGTCTTGGTTTCAGCTAGTTGAAACCCGGGGCAATATCGAAGATGGAAAGGTGCGCCACTGGCAGGTGACCATCAAAGTCGGCTTCACTGTGAATGAATAAATGCCGAAGTGATGGGAATTTCGGCTTGTGTGGCTCGGTCTTCACCAAGAACATGGCCTGGGGCAAATGCGTCGCGATATTCTGCTTCCGCCGCCCGGGGTTCCTCCACATCGTTACTGGAGCAGGCGGCAACAATTTGTACGACCCACAAAGCAACAAGGACGCCGAAAAATGACGTCATCCCGAAGACAATAATGGGGTGTAAGTGGACCGCCTGATCGCGGATAGGCACTCTCTTACGATGATGGATATGGACGCCAATTGCCTCAGGACTCCTGACCTAGCGCTTTGAGTGATCGTGAGGATGGAAAAAAGGTGGTCTATCTCGACTTAGCGCAGACTTTCTAGTCTGCTGTATCGCAGACTTTTAGTCTGCTCGGCGGTCCCTTTTTTACCGTGTCGGGGGCCACCCCACTTCCAAGAGGTCAGGAGTCCTGAGCCTGCTGTTCACGCAGATCGACGAGAAAGGCTCCGAAATAGCCGCTGGTCGAGCGAGGCACGAGCGATACCACCGGATCGAACGATCCCATCGTTCCCGCATCCTGAAGGGATGCAAGCGTACCTATCCTGATAACCTTGCGATGCCCAGAGCGTTCGGCAATTGTGCCACTACTCACCCAGAGTCGAAATGGTGGGTGCTGGCACCCCGCCGGGGTGCGCGGTTTGCTTTTCCCGTGTTCCGGTGGTGGTCCGATCATAGTCATGGAGCCAGGGGATTTCCGCCAGGTCGTGGACTGCGCCAGCCCTCTGGCGCTTTGGAAACGGCCCTAAAATCGATGGCAACCAGAGTTGCTGTCGGGCACGTTCGTTTGCGAGGCAAAAAGCGGTAGAGGACGACCGCAGTTCCGGCCTGCCGCCGCGTGGTATCACGACTCCCCTTGCACCCCGCGCATCTTTGCAGTTCAGTCACCGCACGGCTTCTTCCGTCCTGGTGCTCCGACCGGTTGCACTGAACCTCTGTCTAACCGGCGCTGCCGTCCGCGCGCAACACGGTGCCACGGTCTGCGTACCCGCGGGCAAACATAGACGAGCCGCTTACACTGAAATGAGCCGCTTCGCCGCGTTGCGCTGTGCGGGAAAGAACGTGAGGGATTCGTCGTTTTGGTATTTGCCGAAAGCGTCGAAGGAATAGAGCCTATTCCCCGAAGCGGACGAATCACAGTAGTTCGGAATAATGCGCCCGAAACGAGAGCAGATGAAGATACCCAATTATCACTCCTCCTGTCTGTTTGCAGCCGTCATCACGATTGGCTTCGCTTTTGGCGTCACGCCGGGCCGGGCGGACGAACCCAAACCCCCTTCCGAGCTGACAACCGGGGCGGCGACTCCTCCAAAAAAGGAAAGTAAGTCCGAAAAATGGGACGTCTCCAAGCCCGCTGGTTTCGATAAAGCGAAATCGGCGACTATTGATGTGTCGGAGGGCACCTGGATGAACGTCGATGTCTCCCCCGATGGTTCCGTGATTGCCTTCGACCTCTTGGGTGATCTCTACATGATGCCAATCCACGGCGGCGACGCCCGCGCGGTGACCGGCGGCCTGGCGTGGGATATGCAGCCCCGTTTCAGCCCGGATGGTAAATGGATCGCCTTTACCAGCGATCGGGGCGGTGGCGATAACATTTGGGTCATCCGTTCGGACGCCACGGCGGACCAGAATCCCAAGGATTCTGGACTCCGCCAGATCACCCAGGAGTCCTATCGATTGCTGAACTCTCCAGCTTGGACCCCGGATGGCAAATACATCGTTGCCCGCAAACATTTTAGCTCCCGTCGTTCCCTCGGTTCGGGAGAAATGTGGCTTTATTCCATTGCTGGTGTGGATGGTGGAGCCAGTGACGGCCTGCAAATGACCGTAAAGCCAAATGAGCAAAAAGACGTGGGTGAACCTGCCTTTTCGCCCGACGGCCGATACCTCTACTACTCGTGGGACGCCACCCCGGGCGGAGCGTTTGAATACAATAAGGATAGCAACGGCCAGATTTACATCATCTCCCGCCTGGATCGCATCAAGGGCGAGACTGAAAACTGGATCACCGGTCCCGGTGGTGCGGTCCGCCCAACCCCGTCACCCGATGGCAAACACCTGGCCTTTGTCCGTCGCGACCGCTTTAAAACCTGCCTCTTCATTCAGGATATCGAGACCGGTGAGGTCCACAAACTGATCGATACCTTGGAACGGGACATGCAGGAAACCTGGGCCATCCACGGGGTCTATCCCACCCTGGCGTGGCTTCCCGGATCGGACGCCATTGTCTACTACGCTCAAGGAAAGATTCATCGATTGGACATCGCCTCCAAAGCGGTCACCGAGATTCCCTTCCACGTAAAAGGGGATCGCACACTCATGCCGACCGTTCGTGTGCCGGTCGATGTCGCCCCGCTGGAGTTTGATGTTAAAATGCTGCGCGGAGTGACGGTGTCGCCGAAGGGGGATGCAGTCGCCTATTCTGCTTTGGGCCACCTTTATCTCCGAAGCCTACCCGAGGGCCAGCCTACCCGAATCACAACCGACACCAACCACTTTGAGTTCATGCCCTCGTGGTCGCGAGATGGCTCGTCCCTTGTCTACGTCGCCTGGGACGATGAAGAACTCGGCAGTATCCGGATCGTGAGTGCTGGGGGAGGGGAGAGCCGGGTGATCACCAGCCGTCCCGGACACTACGTCGATCCCGTTTTCTCTCCGGATGGTTCGAAAATCGTCTTCGGCAAAATCACCGGCGGACATCTCCTTGCCGGAGTTTACGCCTCGGAACCGGGCATCTATTGGGCACCTGCCACTGGTGGCAAAGCGATACGCATCACGGGAAAAGGCACGAATCCTCAATTCGGGGCCGAGAACGATCGGGTCTTCCTCATCACGAGCGATCCCGACAAGGAAAATGAAAACCTTAAACTATTCAGCATTTCGCTGAACGGCACCGAGGAACGAACGCATCTTTCGAGTGCCAATGGCACCGAGATTCGAGTTTCCCCCGATGGAACTTGGGTCGCTTGGGCGGAGCGATTCAACGTATACATGACCCCGTTATTGATGACCGGTCGCCCCATTGATGTTGGGCCAAAATCATCGAGTGTCCCAGTTTACAAGGTTACCAGCGAAGCAGGGTCAAATCTTTCCTGGTCTGGCAATTCAAAGAATCTCCACTGGTCCCTCGGACCTGAACTTTTCACCCAAAGCGTCGAAGATGCCGTTGCGAAAGCTGCCCAAAAGGCGTCGGAAAAGCGTCTGGAACAGTTCAATAAAAACGACACTGCGGCTGCCGCGGCACCCAAAGCTGATTCCAAGCCTGATGACGCCGCGGGCGCAAATAAATCGGAAAAGAAAGAGGAACCGAAACCAGTCGGGTTAAACATTGCGTTCAAGCAAAAGGCAGACCTCCCGGAGGGGATCGTGGCTTTGGTCGGCGGACGAGTCATCACGATGAAGGGCGACGAAGTGATTGAAGACGGCGTGGTCCTGATTCAGCAAAATCGAATTATCGCCATTGGAACCCGCGATACCGTCAAAATTCCGGAAGACACACGGGTGTTGGATTGTTCGGGGAAGACCGTCATGCCCGGATTCATCGACGTTCATGCTCATGGAGCCCAGGGGCAGGACGGCATCACCCCACAACAAAACTGGGGGCGCTACGCCGACCTGGCTTTTGGTGTCACCACCGTTCACGATCCGTCCAACGACACGGAGAGCATCTTCAGCGCGAGCGAGATGCAACGTGCCGGGGTGATCGTTCAGCCTCGAACCTTCTCGACCGGCACCATCCTTTATGGTGCCACCGGCACTTTCAAAGCCCAAATCGATAGTCTCGACGATGCCTTGTTTCACCTGCGGCGTATGAAGGCGGTTGGTGCCTTTAGTGTGAAGTCCTACAACCAACCGCGACGCGACCAGCGCCAGCAGGTCATCGAGGCAGCCCGTCAACTCGGCATGATGGTTGTTCCCGAAGGTGGTTCCCTCTTGCAGCATAACCTGACCATGGTGGCCGATGGGCATACCGGCGTTGAACATTCCCTTCCGGTGGATCACGTCTACCAGGATGTCGTCCAATTCTGGGGGGCAAGCGCCACCGGGTATACTCCCACGTTGATTGTTGGCTACGGTGGGCTCGATGGAGAGCACTACTGGTATCAGCACATGGATGTCTGGAAACACGAGAAGCTGCTCAACTTTACTCCGAAGCAATTGATCGATCCTCGCTCCCGCAGACGTTCCATGGCCAGCGATGAGGATTACAACATCCTCCGGAGCGCCTCCATCGGCAAATCCCTCGTCGAAGCAGGAGCTACGGTCCAACTGGGCGCTCATGGCCAGTTGGCTGGGCTCGGTTCCCAGTGGGAACTCTGGCTCATCGCGCAAAGTGGCATGCGACCCATCGACGCCCTTAAGTGCGGCACCATCCATGGCGCGAAATACCTCGGGCTCGACAAAGACATCGGTTCGATCGAACCGGGAAAGTTGGCCGATATCATCGTACTCGACCGCAATCCCTTGACCGACATTCACAATTCCGATTCGGTCAAATTCACCATCCTGAACGGTCGCGTCTACGACTCGATGACCATGAATGAAATCGCCCCACGGACAAAAAATCGGCGTCCATTCTTTTTCGAGCGCTTACTTTCCTCTCACGCTGTATCCAAACAAATGGCCGGATGCGCCGGTTGTGGCCTTCCCGGGTGCGGCTCGCCTTCATCGGATAGCGAAATACCCGCACTGCGCGCCTACCGATAGGTAAAGAATATCACCCGATTGGACGTTCATCCGAGCAAGGGCTTCCTTTGAGATCACTGTGCCCACTGAATTTCCGACCGACGCATCGACCACATTCTTGAATGTCATCGGCGTTTCTTTGCAATCGCCAACATTACCTCGGCATCCGTCAACGCCTTTTCCCCCGCGTTCGCTCATGAATCTTCGCACGGAGGGCTTTGAGTTGGGCAACCTCCCTGAATGGAACCTCTGCTTCCTTGGCGAACATTTGCCTTCCAAAGCACCAACGGTGCGATCTCATATCAGCATTGGCCATCGGCCTAGGTATAACCCCGCTGAGCCAGCTTTAATAACAGGGTACGAGCCGCCATATCTTTGGGTGCTCCAACCCCATCACACCAATTCCAATGGGCGCACAACTCCCGAGACAACCGCCAGCGGCTCCACTTGGGATGATCGGCTAATCGCCGAAGACCGCCCGCGTGTTCGCGTCCGTCTTCTCAATGGGCGTGCCGGTGACTGGAGGAAGGCTGGGCCGACCGACAGAGACAATGCGCAGCATTGGGCGCAACCCGACCGAGCGGCGGCAGCGAGGGAGTCAACCCGATGAACGACGCATTCGGCAGGGCATCGCGCAGGTTGCTGGCGAAGCCGTAGGACATTTTGCCGGTCTTCTCATTCACCTTGCCGCCGAACCCATACTGGCTGCGGTGCGCTTCATCCGCGATGACGACAATGTTCTGCCGCGGGCCCAGCTCGGGCACCGCATTGCCATTACTGTCTCGTTTGGTCGGCGAAAGACTTCCGCTTCGCCTCGAGAAGAGTTCGCATCTTACGCAATTCGTGCGCGTCGCCCTTGTATGAATCAAGTTGCCGCCCGACAGCATCAAACAGTGATGTTCGGGTCGTGTTCTCCAAGGCCGCTTTTCCTACCGCGTTGATCATGTATTCGAAGCGCCAGCCGTAATCCGGCCCACCATTGATCCACATAGAAAGAAGCGTCGCCTGACGAGCTGGCGTAAGACCATCAATCAGCGAACCGATCTCGTTGAGGTGTGTTTTCGCATAATCCTCTATTTCCAGCCAAGCTCGCTCGGGATCTATCCGACAGAGCAGTTTGAAAGTGGCGCACCCATAGTCGCTTGTAAGAAAGGTCTTTATTCTCAGGTTACTGACGGCGTCGTAAGCAGCCGTGGAACGTAACTCTCCCAACACTGTTGCCACCGCACTCACTTCGACCGGTTGAGTCACGCTTCCCAACCCACGGAGACGATCATCCGGCGGAAAAAGGCTCAGAGCGTCAGCTGCGCCTGACACAAAGGATTCGAATCGTGAACGGCGGCCAGTCTGCGAGTTGTATAGACCAGCAACAAGGTATTGAACCGAACCTCCATCAGCAATCGCACCCAGCGCTTTTGCGCACCAATTGCGAACATCATGTTTGGAGTGTCCAATCAAAGAGTGGAGCGTAGGAAGTGCGGATTTGCCGAGACGAACAGCGAGTTCAAGTCCTTGTTGCCTCCGCGCGAGGTTTTGGGCGCGAAGCAGCTTGGACATTTCAGTGACGTCAGGATTCTTCATTCCCGCGACACCTCGGAGCGTCGCTAGCGTCAAACCGAAGGCCATTGAAAGATCTTCCAACGCTTCTTCAATTTGAGGGTAGCGGTCAGCCGGTTCCCAAGCCGTCATCCTTTCCCAAACAGGCTCAATGGGTTTGAAGACCGGAAAGAGGCTTCCGAGCTTGGGCGCATTGGCTCTCACTGGCGGAAATGAAGTCAGCAGTTCGTAGAGGATACATCCAAGCGCGTAAATGTCAGCGCGATGGTCAACGAGGGTTGCCTTCCCAAACCGCTGCTCAGGGGCATAGTAATCGCGATTCATCAACCGTTCGTCCTCAGCCGTCTTGAGGCTGACGGTGACGAAGTCACCGCTTACATGAGCGATTCCGAGGTCAGCAACCCAAGGAATACCGTGCTTGCTCATCAAAATATTCTCGGGTTTGAGATCGCGGTGCACGATTCCGTGAGAGTGCAGGCAGGCGACACCAAACGCAGCGCGGAGAAAAAGGCGCAGTTTTCGTTCGATTTGTTGAGGGTCTGCGTCATTCCGGACTTCGCCTCGGAGGGTTCCGGCGGCGAGTGGCATCAAGTAGAACGGCAGTTTGTAGGCACCGATATGCGCGTAAGCGGATCCGATGGATGGGACGATGTATGGATGCTTCAGCTTGTGAGTCAGTGTGATTTCGTTCTCAAACCGTTTGAAGGAATTCTCGTCCAAATCGCGAGTGTCAGGAGGAATGTAGACCTTCGAGACAACCTCATCGCCACCCTCGGAAACGCAGAGGAACGCAACGCCATTTCCCCCGCGACCCAACTCACGCTTGATCGTGTAAGTGTTGCCGCGTGCGACAAGTTTAGAAGCAGCTAGTTTTTCAATGATTCGGGAACGATCCATAGAGGCTACTTGTGGCGATGGAGTTGTGCTTTTCCCATTAGTGGAGAGCGTTGTTCATGGCTTCGTCGGCATCACGTCCGGATACGGCCCGAGAAATCGCTCGCCATTGAAGTGGATCATGTGGTTGGGATCCTCGGCGATCCAGACTTCGGATTCCCAGGCAATCTGTGCGACGAAGGTCTGCATGGTGCGGCGGTTCTCGAAGGCAGTGACGAACACG